>JAEYXI010000218.1 GCA_023428515.1 Pseudomonadota bacterium
TTGCCGGCCTTGCCCGACTGGTAGGTCTGCGAGAGACGGTCATAAGTCGCGGCGATCCTGGCGATGCGGGCTTCCAGCCGGGAGCGCTCGGCTTCCGGCATCTCGCGAACGAGCTTTCGGAGCGAATAGCTTTTCCAATAGGCGTTCTCGGACCGGTAGCCGCCGGGATCGAGCGTGAAGACCTCCTTCAGGATGCGGAGATCGTGCGGGATGGCGAAGCTGTCGCGCGAATCCTCGTGGCTGAAGAGGTAGTAGAAATTGTCGAAGCCGGTCCAGGTGATCGCCGACAGGCAGAGCGAGCATGGCTCGTGGGTTGTGAGGAAGATCGCATCCTTGGTGTCGACGCGCTCGGCCTTGGGCATTTCGTAGAAGCGCTTCAGGCAATGCATCTCGCCATGCCAGAGCGGGTTCTCCGTCTCGTTGTTGGTCTCGGCGATGACCAGCGATCGGTCGTCCTTCCTGAGGATCGCCGCGCCGAAGAGCTTGTTGCCATGGGCGACGCCTTCGACGGTCTTCGGGACGATGTCCTTCTCGATCACGTCGAGCAGTCGGTCGATCAGTGAGACGTCGGTCATGTCAACGAGGCAGATGGACTTCGTAAGGTTTGGAGAAGAAGAACTCTTCCAGATTGTTGCCGGCGCCACCGCGGTCGACGATCAGGAAATCCTGGGGATCGCCGATCGGCGTCAGCACGCCGTGCCAGCTGTTGCTGGGATAGTTCACGCCCTGGCCGGGCTGCGTGAGGAACGCGTGCGGTTCGCCCGGGACGCCGTTCTCGTCGTGGCAGACGATAACCAGGAATGGGCGGGGCGACAGCGGGACGAAAGCCTGGCTGCCGAGCGGATGGCGCTCGACCATCGTTAGTTTCAGCGGAAACTCGTAGGGCGTCGCCTTGGCGAGGCTGATCAGAACATGGCCGCCTGGCCCGGTTGCCTCCGGCCGGGCAAGCGCATGGTAGCGTTCTGTCTTGCCGGCATTGATCGGATAATGATTGTCGCCGCTGGCGTCGATTACATCGCCGAACGGCGCGAAGCTTTCACGCGTCAGCGGCTGGGCGGTGATGATCTTGCTCATCGGCCGAAACCACCGAGCTTGGCGTGACGGTTGACGTCCTTGTAGAGCAGGTAGCGGAAGCGGCCCGGGCCGCCGGCATAGCAGGCCTGCGGGCAGAAGGCGCGCAGCCACATATAGTCGCCAGCCTCGACCTCGACCCAGTCCTGGTTCAGCCGATAGACAGCCTTGCCTTCGAGCACATAGAGGCCGTGTTCCATGACGTGCGTTTCCGGGAAAGGAATCACGCCGCCCGGCTCGAGGGTCACGATGGTCACATGCATGTCATGGCGCATGTCGTCCGGATCGACGAAACGCGTGGTCGCCCAGGAACCGTTGGTATCCGGCATGGGGATGGGAGCGATGTCGTTCTCGTTGAGAAAAAGCGGCTCCGGCACGTCGATGCCGTCCACCGCCTCATAGGCCTTGCGGATCCAATGGAAGCGCGCAACCGATCGGCTGTTGTTGACGAGGCTCCAGCCCGAAGCCGGTGGCAGGAACGCATAGCCGCCAGGCTTCATCCTGTGGGATTTGCCGCCGATCTTGACGGTGACCTCGCCTTCGACGACGAAGATGACACCCTCCGCATCCTGGTCCGGCTCGGGCATCTTGCTGCCGCCGCCGGGCTGCACTTCCATCACATATTGCGAGAAGGTCTCGGCGAAGCCCGATAGCGGACGTGCTATGACCCAGGCGCGCGTTCCCTCCCAGAAGGGCAGGCGGCTCGCGACGATGTCGCTGAACTCGCGTTTCGGGATGACGGCATAGGCCTCGGTGAACACCGCCCGATCGGTGATCAGGTCGGTCTGCGGCGGCAGGCCGCCGCTCGGTGCGTAGTAGCTGCGGCTGGAAGCGGCGGGTTTCCTCATGATGGCAGAATTTCTCTCAACCTGAGCAATGCGATACGTTCGACCTCTCTGCAGGCCGTTTCGAATTCGGTGGTCCGGTCGTTGCCGATCCGGGCCTCGAAGGCAGCGAGGATCTCGTCCTTGGTCTTGCCCTTGACCGCGATGATGAAGGGGAAGCCGAAGGTCGAGACATAGGCAGAATTGAGCTTTGAAAAGAGCTCGCGCTCGACGTCGGTCAGCGCGTCGAGCCCGGCGGAGGACTGCTCCCTCGCCGATTCCGGCGTCAGGCGTTTTGCCGCCGCCAGCTTGCCGGCGAGATCCGGGTGGGCGTTGAGCACGCCGAGCCGCTCTTTGCCGCTCGCTGCGCGGAAGATGCGGCAGAGCGCATTGTGCAGGCCACCCGCCGTGTCGTGGGCAGGGCCGAGTTCCAGCTCGTAGGCGCGCTCGGCGATCCACGGCGAATGCTCGAAGATGCCGCCGAAGCGAGACACGAAGGCGTCGTGATCCATCCTGGAAGGCCTGATCGCCGGCGGCTGGAAGGGATGTTTCTCTTTCCAGTGGCGCGCAATGTCGATGCGCCGCGCCAGCCAAACATGATCGTGGCTTTTGACGTAGTCGATGAAGCGCTTGAGCGCGGCGGCGCGGCCCGGCCGACCGACCAGCCGGCAGTGCAGGCCGATATTCATCATACGCGGCCGCCCAGCCTGTCCTTCCGCGTAGAGCGTGTCGAAGCTGTCCTTCAGGTAGGCGAAGAATTGGTCGCCCGAGTTGAAACCCTGCGGCGTCGCGAAGCGCATGTCATTGGCGTCGAGCGTATAGGGGATGATGAGCTGGGCACGGCCGTCATGCTCGAGCCAATAGGGCAATTCGTCGTCATAGGTGTCCGAGACGTAGTCAAAGCCGCCTTCCTCGACCGCCAGCTTCACCGTGTTGACCGAGGTGCGCCCTGTATACCAGCCGGTAGGCCGTTCGCCGGTCACTTCGCGGTGCAGCTTGATCGCCTCCTCCAGATGGCGGCGCTCGTCGTCGATCGAATAGTCGCGGTAGTCGATCCATTTCAGCCCATGCGAGGCGATCTCCCAGTCGGCCTCCTGCATCGCCGCGACCTGGTCCGGCGAGCGGGCGAGCGCCGTCGCCACGCCATAGCAGGTGACCGGGACGCCGGCTTCGGTGAACATGCGGTAGAGCCGCCAGAAGCCGGCGCGTGCGCCATATTCGTAGATCGATTCCATGTTCCAGTGGCGGATGCCCGGCCAGGCCGCGGCGCCGACGATTTCCGACAGGAACGCCTCGGAGGCGGCGTCGCCGTGCAGCACGCAGTTCTCGCCGCCTTCCTCGTAGTTGACGACGAACTGCACGCAGACATGTGCGCCACCAGGCCATTTGGGGTCGGGCGGGTTGCGGCCATAACCGCGCATGTCTCTTTCGTATCGCATGGACTTGCCTGTCTGCTCTATCTTCAGGATAAACAAAGGGTGTGGCGGACATTCCCTCGAAAATTTTTGAAAGTCTTTTTGTGGCCTTCCGCTTCACCAAGCCGATAGCATGGCCTTTAATGGTGCAGAATATGCTTTCGATCGCAGGAAGGGAGGGGCCGATGGCGAAAGCCGAGGGAGGTCGCCTGACGACCCACGTACTCGACACCGCTTCCGGTCTGCCGGCGGCAGGGCTCAAGATCGCGCTCTATCGCGTCAGCGGCAATTCTCACCGCAAGATAAAGGAAGCGGTGACCAATGCCGACGGGCGCTGCGACGTGCCTCTGCTCGAGGGCAAGGCGTTCCAGGCCGGTCAGTACGAATTGATCTTCTTCGCCGGCGATTATTTGCGGGCGGCCAAGGTAAAACTGCCAGATCCGCCGTTTCTCGACCAGATCCCAATCCGCTTCGGCATGGCCGAGAACAGGCACTATCACGTGCCGCTGCTGCTCTCGCCCTATGGCTACTCGACCTACAGGGGAAGCTGAGATGGCGAAGGTGAAAGTCCGCAACGAGTTGCGCTTCATTCTCAACGGCGAGGACGTCGCGCTCTCCGATGTCGGCCCCGACGAGACGCTGCTCGACTATCTCCGCCTGCGCCGCTCATTGCGCGGCACCAAGGAAGGTTGCGCCGAAGGCGACTGCGGCGCCTGCACCGTGCTGGTCGGCAAGCTTTCTGGCGGAAAGCTCGTCTATGAGAGCGTCAACGCTTGCATCCGTTTCATCGGCTCGCTCGACGGCAGCCACGTGGTCACGATCGAGCATCTGCGTGGCGAGGCGGGCGGACTGCACCCGGTGCAGCAGGCGATGGTCGATTTCCACGGCTCGCAGTGCGGCTTTTGCACGCCGGGTTTCGTGATGTCGCTCTATGCGCTCTGGATGCGCTCGCCCGATCCGTCGGTTGCGGCGATCGAGAAGGCGCTGCAGGGCAATCTCTGCCGCTGCACCGGCTACGAGGCGATCGTGCGCGCGGCCAGGGCCGTTTCCAGCTACGGCCAGGCGGCGAAGGACCCGCTTGCGGTCGAGCGCAAGCACGTGATCGCCAGGCTGAACGCCCTCAGAGACGGCGCGCGGGTCGAGATCGGCGACGGCAGGAAACGGTTGGTTGTGCCGGCATCGGTCGACGATTTCGCCGCCGTGCTCGACAAGGAACCGGCCGCCACAATCGTCGCCGGCTCCACCGACGTCGGGCTCTGGGTCACCAAGCATATGCGTGACATCTCGCCGGTCGTCTTCATCGGCGGCCTCGACGGGCTGCGCATGATCTCCGAGGAGAAGGGCGTCATCAACATCGGCGCCGGCGTCACCTACAGCGAGGCCTTTTCGACGCTGGCGAAGCGTATCCCGGCGCTGGGACCGCTGTTCGACCGCATCGGCGGCGAGCAGGTGCGCAACATGGGCACGATCGGCGGCAACATCGCCAACGGTTCGCCGATCGGCGACACGCCGCCGCCCTTCATCGCGCTCGGTGCGCAGCTCACCCTGCGCAGCGGCAAGAAGCGGCGCACGATCCCGCTCGAAGACTTCTTCATCGCTTACGGAAAGCAGGACAGGCGTCTCGGCGAATTCGTCGAGGCGGTGCATGTGCCGGTGCCCGCGAAAGGCACGCATTTCGCCGTGCACAAAGTCACCAAGCGCCGCGACGAGGACATCACTGCGACGCTCGGCGCCTTCCACCTGGCGCTGGCGAAGGATGGCACCGTGGCCTCGATCCGCATTGCCTATGGCGGCATGGCGGCGACGCCGAAGCGCGCAAGGGCGGTCGAAGCCGCGCTGCTCGGCAAGCCATGGACGGAAGCGACCATAGAGGCCGCGCTTCCGGCCTATGATATCGACTTCACCCCGTTGACCGATATGCGCGCGACCGCCGAATACCGGCAACTGGCCGCCAAGAACCTGCTCAGGCGCTTCTTCGCCGAGACGTCAGGCACTAAGGCGCCGGTCACCGTGACCCGACAGGAAGCGGCGTGATGAACAAGCATGCTATTCCCGACATCAAGGCTGCCCGAATCAAGGGCGGCGTTGCCACCAACCAGAGGCACGACTCCGCGCACAAGCACGTCACCGGAACAGCCGTCTACATTGACGACATGCCGGAGCCGGCCGGACTGCTGCATGGCTGCCTCGGTCTCTCGGCCGCAACGCACGGCCGGATCACGAAGATGGACCTGTCGGCAGTGCGCGCAGCACCCGGCGTGGTCGACGTGCTGACAGCGAAAGATGTTCCGGGCGAGAACGACATTTCGCCGACCGGCCGGCATGACGAGCCGGTTCTCGCCGATGGTGTGGTGCAGTTCTTCGGCCAGCCGATCTTCTGCGTGATTGCCAGGACGCGCGAACAGGCGCGCCGCGCCACTCGCTTCGCCAAGGTCGAATATGAGGAACTGCCGTTCGTCCTTGATGTCGCCGACCTCGATCCGGAGAAGGGCAAGCTCGTCACCCCGCCGCTGACGCTGAAGCGTGGCGATGCCCGCTCGGCGATCGACAAGGCGCCGAAGCGCGTCAAGGGTCGGATGAGCCTCGGCGGACAGGACCATTTTTACCTGGAAGGTCAGATCGCACTCGCTATACCGGGCGAAGACCAGGACGTCACGGTCTATTCGTCGACGCAGCATCCGAGCGAGGTGCAGCATATGGTGGCGCATGCGCTTGGTGTGCCCAACCACGCCGTGACGGTCGAGATCCGACGCATGGGCGGCGGTTTTGGCGGCAAGGAGACGCAAGGCAACCAATTCGCGGCGCTTGCCGCCATTGCGGCGAAAAAGCACCGCCGCGCCGTCAAGATCAGGCCCGACCGCGACGACGACATGACCGCCACCGGCAAGCGGCACGACTTTGTCATCGACTACGAGGTCGGCTTCGACAAGGAAGGCAACATCCACGGCGTCGACTTCATGTTCGCGGCGCGCTGCGGTTTTTCCGCCGACCTCTCGGGGCCGGTTACCGACCGCGCGCTATTCCATTGCGACAACACCTATTTCTGGCCGGCGGTCCATGCGAAGTCAGCGCCGCTCTACACCAACACTGTCTCCAACACCGCATTCCGTGGCTTTGGCGGCCCACAAGGCATGGTCGGCGCGGAGCGTGTGATCGAGGAGGTGGCCTTCGCCGTCGGCAAAGACCCGCTCGAAATCCGCAAGCTCAATTTTTATGCGCCGATGGGCGAGAATGGCGGCCGCAACGTCACGCCCTATCACCAGACGGTGGAGGACAATATCATTCAACGGCTCGTCGCCGAGCTGGAGGAAAGCTGCGACTACTCAGGCCGCCGGCGCACCATCGCTGCCTTCAACGCCAACAGCCGCTATGTGAAGCGCGGCATGGCGCTGACGCCGGTGAAGTTCGGCATCTCCTTCACGGCCACGCACTACAACCAGGCTGGCGCGCTGGTGCATGTCTACACCGACGGTTCCGTGCATCTGAACCACGGCGGTACGGAGATGGGGCAGGGGCTCTATCTCAAGGTCGCGCAGGTCGTGGCAGAGGAATTCCAGATCGACCTCGACCAGGTGAAGATCACCGCCACGACGACGGGCAAGGTGCCGAACACCTCTGCCACAGCCGCCTCCTCCGGCTCCGATCTCAACGGCATGGCGGCACAAAACGCGGCGCGGCAGATCAAGGATCGCTTGATCGACTTTGCCGCCGATAAATACCAGGTTCCCAGGGATCAGGTGGTGTTCCTGCCTAACCGCGTGCGCATCGGCAACCAGGAGATCGCCTTCGCCGATGTCGTGAAGCAGGCCTATATGGCGCGCATCCAGCTTTCGGCAGCGGGCTTCTACAAGACCCCGAAAATCCACTGGAACCGCGACAAGGGCGAGGGCCGGCCCTTCTACTACTTCGCGTACGGCGCAGCTTGCTCGGAAGTGTCGATCGACACGCTGACCGGCGAATATGTCGTGGAACGTACCGATATCCTGCACGACGCCGGCCGCTCGCTGAACAGGGCGATAGACCTCGGCCAGGTCGAAGGCGGCTTCATCCAAGGCATGGGCTGGCTGACGACCGAGGAACTCTGGTGGGACGCCAAGGGGAGGCTGCGCACGCACGCACCGTCCACGTATAAGATTCCGCTCGCCTCCGACCGGCCGAAGATCTTCAACGTCAAGCTCGCCGACTGGCCGGAAGCGAACGAGCCGACCATCCACCGCTCCAAGGCTGTGGGTGAGCCGCCTTTCCCGCTCGGCATGTCGGTGCTGCATGCGCTGTCCGATGCAGTCGCAAGCGTGGCGGATCACAAGATCTGCCCGCGCCTCGATGCGCCGGCGACGCCCGAACGCGTGCTGATGGCTGTGGAACGGCTGAAGGCCGAGGCCGCCAAGCGCTAATCCCGGCGGAGCAATTCGATCCGGAAAATGTTATGTTCCGGCAGGATGCAACGATGGCGACGACCACGGAGAGCCTGAAAGCCTTCCTCGGCGCGATCGACGGAGTCGCGCTGATCGAAGTCGCGCGTGCGAAAGGCTCGACCCCGCGCGAAGCGGGCGCCTATATGCTCGTCTCCGGCTCGGCGAGCCGAGGCACGATCGGTGGCGGCCAGCTTGAATTCATGGCGATCGACAAGGCGCGGCAGATGCTGGCGGATGCCAGGGAGCCGCGCGAACTGATGCTCGACATACCTCTCGGCCCCGAGATCGGCCAATGCTGCGGTGGCCGTGTCGAGGTGCTGATCAGACTGGTGGACGAAGGGCGGAAGGTCGAGTTGATCGAAGCCGCCGAAGCAGAGGAGGCGCGCCTGCCCTGTGTCAGTATATTCGGCGGCGGCCATGTAGGGCTCGCCCTGGCGAGTGCGCTGGCTCTGCTTCCCGTGAAAACCGTCGTCATAGAAACGCGCGCCGAGGCGCTGGAAGCCATGCCCGACGGCGTCGAGACGAAGCTGACTTCGGTCCCGGAGGAAATGGTGCGCTCGGCCCCGGGCGGCGCGGCCTTCGTCGTTCTGACGCATGACCACGCGCTCGACTTCCTCATTGTCGCCGAAGCCTTGAGGAGAGAGGACGCCGCCTATGTCGGCATGATCGGCTCGGAGACCAAGAAAGCCACGTTCCGAAGCTGGTACATGAAATCGGCGGGCGGCAATGAAGCCGATTTTGCGCGTCTCGTCTCGCCGATCGGCGGCAGCGCCGTGAAGGACAAGCGGCCTTCCGTAATCGCCGCGCTCGCCGCGGCGGAGATCATGACGGCGCTCGCCGCCTATTCGACGGCGAGTGCCAAGGCCGTCGCCGGCTGACTATTCCTTTTCCTGGACGTGCGCTTCCAGGAACCACAGCGACTTGTCGAGCGAGCGCGAGAACGCGGTGAAGATATCCGCCGTGCCGGCGTCGCCGGCCTCGTCCGATTCATCGATCGCCTTGCGGACGGACTTCGCCACAGCGGCGTAGCGGTCGATCAACGCCGCGAGATGATCCTTGGTCTTGTGGATGTCGGTCGGATAGGGTTTTAGCGTCGTCGCCTTCACGACCACCTGCGAGGTGCCGAGTGCGGTGCCGCCGAGCTGCACGGCGCGTTCAGCCATCGTGTCGACATGGCCGTCGAGGTCGGTGCGAAAACCGTCGAGCATTTCATGGATGCCGATGAACTGCGGTCCCTTGATGTTCCAGTGGGCTTGCTTGGTGATCAGCGCGAGATCGATCGCGTCTGCAAGCCGCGCGTTGAGCACCTCGATCGAAACGGTCTTGGCGTTGGACTTGAGGTCGTTCTTGGTTGGGATGCCGGCCATGGGAAGCTCCTGGACTGTGTTGGGGCACTCTAATCTATATGCAGTAATCTATATGCAGTCGGTGAAGTCGATTTCGAGCCCATCGATGATGAAAGCACAGTGCCAGCCCGCGCAACATCATTTTCCCGCCAGCAGATCCTTGATCAAACGCTGGCATCGCTCTGCCATGAAGTCCAACAGCAGCCGGACCTTGGGATCCTGAAGCTTCTTGTGCGGATAGACGGCGGCGAGCTGTACCGGCGTCGGCGGCGTGTCCGGCATGATCACCTTCAGGCGGCGATCCCTAATGAAAGGCTCGACCTCGAAACGCGGCTTGTTGATGATGCCGCGCCCGGCGAGCGCCCAGCCGGTCAGCACGTCGCCATCGTCGGAATCGAATGGCCCGCGTACCTCGAATTTTGCCGGCCCCGAGGGCGTCTTCAATGTCCAGAAGTGCTCGCGCATGCCGGGATAGCGCAGCATGAGGCAATCGTGCCTCTTCGCGATCAGTTCCTTCGGGTCGGTCGGCTCGCCGCGCGCATCGAGATAGGAAGGAGCAGCGACGAGCACGCGTTCGCAATCCATGACGCCGCGCATCCTGAGGCTCGAATCCTCGAGCAGGCCAAGCCGGAACGCGACGTCAATGCCTTCCTTCATCATGTCGACGTCATGGTCGGAAAGGCGCAGCCGCACCTCGATGTCAGGGTAGGTATCGTGGAACTCCGGAATGCCCGACGCGATGAGGCGGCGCCCGAGCCCGAGCGGCGCCGTCACACGGATCGTGCCGCGCGGCTGGCCCGACAGCGCGCTGACGGCAGCCTCCGCCTCGGTGATCGCTTCGAGAACGTGCTTGGCGCCGTTGTAGAACACTGTGCCATGCTCGGTCGGCATCAACTGCCGCGTCGTGCGGTTGAAGAGCCTGACACCGAGATGCTTTTCCAACTCCTTGATGCGGTTCGACGCGACCGCCGGCGAAATGCGCATGTCACGGCCTGCGGCGGACAGGTTGCCGAGCTCGACCACGCGAACGAAGACGGCGATATTGTCGAGATATGCCATGCAGCCTTTGCCGGTTTCGCGGATGGCTTCAGTATTTTACATTTTTTTTTGAAAGTCATGGGGCATGTCTCCTCTTTTCGTTTGGAGCGAAGCTCGTAAAGTTCGACGGTGAGAGGGCTGCGGATGACCGATTTCGCCATTTTCTGGGACTGGCTGAGCTTTGCCGCGCGCTGGCTGCACGTCATCACGGGCATCGCCTGGATCGGCTCGTCCTTCTATTTTGTCGCCCTCGACCTTGGCCTGCGCCAACGGCCCGGTCTGCCGGCCGGCGCGCATGGCGAGGAATGGCAGGTCCACGGCGGCGGCTTCTACCACATCCAGAAATATCTGGTGGCGCCGGCCGAGATGCCGGAGCACCTGACCTGGTTCAAGTGGGAATCCTACGCCACATGGATGTCGGGCTTCGCCATGCTCGCCATCGTTTATTACGCGGGCGCCGACCTCTTCCTCATCGACCGCAACGTGCTCGACATCTCGCCGATGACGGCGATCGGCCTGTCGATCGCCTCGCTGGTGCTCGGCTGGCTGCTCTACGACCTGCTCTGCAAGTCGCCGCTGGGGAACAACGATACGCTCTTGATGCTGGTCCTCTACGTAATCCTGGTCTTTCTTGCCTGGGGGTTTACGCAGATCTTCAGCGGTCGCGCAGCATTTCTGCATCTCGGTGCGGTGACGGCGACGATCATGTCCGCCAACGTCTTCCTGATCATCATTCCCAACCAGAAGATCGTGGTTGCGGATCTCATAGCCGGGAGGAAGCCCGATCCGAAATACGGAAAGATCGCCAAGACGCGTTCGACGCACAACAACTACCTGACGCTGCCCGTCCTGTTCCTGATGCTGTCGAACCACTATCCGCTGGCGTTCGCGACCGAGTTCAACTGGATCATCGCCTCGATCGTCTTCATCATCGGCGTGCTGATCCGCCACTTCTTCAACACGATGCATGCGCGCAAGGGCAAGCCCTACTGGACTTGGCTGGTTGCCGCGATTCTATTCATCGTCATTATGTGGCTTTCGACAGTGCCGAAGGTGCTGACCGGAGAGTCGAGCGCGTCGTCGACGGCTGCGCAGACTTTCGTGGCATCGACGCATTTCCCTGCCGTGCGCGACACGGTGCTCGGCCGCTGCGCCATGTGCCATGCGACCGAACCATCCTACGAAGGCATCTACCATGCGCCCAAGGGTGTGATCCTCGAAACCGACGCCGAGATCGGCGAGCATGCGAAGGAGATCTACTTGCAGGCCGGCCGCAGCCACGCCATGCCGCCCGGCAACGTCACCCAGGTCACGCCGCAGGAACGGGCGCTGCTGGTGACTTGGTTCGAGGAAGTGCGGCAGTAGCATGACACAGATACTTCTGCGTGGCCGTACGCTGACTTTCCTGCGCTGGCCCGACGACACCAACGACCGCGCTGCCTATCGTTACGAGGAGGACGGTGGACTGCTGATCGAAGGCGGCAAGATCATCGCCGCCGGCGCCTATGCCGATGTTTCCGCGAAAGCCGAAGAGGGAGCCAAGCGTGTAGATCACCGGCCGCATCTCATCCTGCCGGGCTTCATCGATGCGCATGTGCATTTCCCGCAGATGCAGGTGATCGCCTCCTATGGGGAGGAACTGCTCGACTGGCTGAACAAGTACACGTTCCCGGAAGAGACGAAGTTCCAGAACGCCCAGCATGGCCGCCGCATAGCGCGGCTGTTCCTGGACGAGGTGGTCCGCCACGGCACGACGACCGTCGCTGCCTATTGCTCCGTGCACAAACAGTCGGCTGAGGCCTTCTTCGCGGAATCGCACGAGCGCAACATGCTCAACATCGCCGGCAAGGTGATGATGGACCGCAATGCGCCGGAGGGCGTGCTCGACAAGCCTGAGAGCGGCTACGACGACACCAAGGCGCTGATTTCGGAATGGCACGGCAAGGGCCGCCAGCACTATGCGATCACGCCGCGCTTCGCGATCACCTCCTCGCCCGAGCAGATGGAGATGGCCGGCGCGCTGGTGCGTGAGTTCCCCGACCTGCACATGCAGACGCATCTCTCGGAGAACCACGCGGAGATCGCCTTCACGCAGGAGCTTTATCCCTGGTCGCGCGACTACGCCGACGTCTATGAGCATTATGGCCTGCTCGGTAAAAGAGCGTTGTTCGGCCATTGCATTCATCTCTCGGAACGCGAAGCTGATGCCCTGTCTGACAGCGGCTCCGTCGCCGTCTTCTGCCCGACATCCAATCTGTTCCTCGGCTCGGGGCTGTTCGACTACCAGCGCTATCGCACCAGGGAAAAGCCGCTGAAGATCGCGACCGCCACCGATGTTGGCGGCGGCACCAACTATTCGATGCTGCGCACCATGGACGAGGGCTACAAGGTGATCGCGCTGAATGGCGAGAAGCTCAACCCCTTCGCCTCCTTCTGGCAACTGACGCGCGGCAATGCCGAGGCGCTGTCCATCGCCGACAGGGTCGGCACGCTAGACGAAGGCACCGACGCCGACATAGTCGTGCTGAACGCGCATGCGACGCCGGCCATGAAGCTACGCATGGAAACGGTCGGCACGCTGGCTGAAGAGCTTTTCCTGCTGCAGACGTTGGGCGACGATCGTTCGGTGGCTGAGGTCTATGTCGCTGGCAGGCCCGCGAAAAGCGCGCTGGAAACGTTCGTGCCCTAGATACAGCGTCGGATCGAACCGAAAACCGGATCCCGCTTTTCTGTTCGATAGTCTGCCGCACTTGACCGGCTGGCGCGATGCCGTAAAGCCATGGCACCGGCCTGGAGGAACAGCATGAGCATCGCCGACGATATCGCGAAAATTGCCGAACAGGAGAAGCGGCTCGCCTTTTCCGCATTCGACGAGGCGACGGCCTTCGAGATAGGCTCGGCGATCCGTGAACGGGGGATCGCCGAAAAGCTGCCGATCGTGATCCAGGTGAGCGTCTGGGACCGGCTGCTGTTCTATGCCGCGCTGCCGGGTTCATCGAGCTCGAATTTCGACTGGGTGCGCCGCAAGCTCAACGTGGTGAAGATGTTCCAGAAAAGCACCTATCGCATGGTGCTGGAGCAGAACAGCCCGGACCGGGCCTTCAAGACCGGTCACGGACTGCCGGTCACGGATTACGTGCTGGCGGGCGGCGGTTTTCCGATCATGATCAAGGGTGTCGGTGCTGTCGGCGCCTTCGGTGTTTCGGGGTTGCCGGAGCGCGAGGATCACGGCGTCATCGTCGATGCGCTGTGCGACCATCTCCGCATCAAGCGCAAGACGCTTGCCCTGCCTGCCAAGGCGGACTGATGGAGCTCGATTCCAAGGCGTTTCTCACCTCGATCTTCGAGGCGGCGGTCGCGGCGGCCGATCCGGAGCGCAGGATCCGCGCGCATCTGCCGGCGAAGCCGAAGGGCCGCACGATCGTGATCGGTGCCGGCAAAGGCTCGGCCCAGATGGCGGCAGCCTTCGAGAAAGCATGGGATGGGCCGATCGAAGGGCTCGTCGTCACCCGCTACGGCTATGCCGCACCCTGCGAACGCATCGAGATCATCGAGGCCGCGCATCCCGTACCCGATGAGGCGGGCCTGACGGCGTCGAAGCGGCTGCTGGAAAAGGTTTCGGGTCTGACGGCGGACGATCTCGTCGTCGCGCTGATCTCCGGCGGCGGCTCGGCACTGCTGCCGTCGCCTGCGCCCGGGCTGACGCTCGCCGACGAGATCGCCGTCAACGAGGCGCTGCTCGCCTCTGGCGCGCCGATCGCCGCGATGAACACGATCCGCAAGCATGTTTCTACGATCAAAGGCGGGCGTCTCGCGGCAGCCGCTCATCCCGCAAGGGTCGTGTCGCTCGTCGTCTCCGACATCCCCGGTGACGATCCGGCGCTGGTCGCGTCGGGGCCGACCATCCCGGGTGAAGGCAGCCGCATTGAAGCGCTGGGCTTCGTGAAGACCTACGGTATGAAACTGCCTGACGCTGTCGTGGCACACCTCAATTCGCCCGCCGCCGACGCGCCTGAGGTCGGCGACCCCCGTTTTGCCGCCAACGAAGTGCATCTGATCGCCTCCGCCGCCGTGTCGCTCGAGGCGGCCGCCGCCGAGGCCAAGCGGCAGGGCATCGACGCGGTGATCCTGTCGGATTCCATCGAAGGCGAGGCGCGCGAGATCGGCTCCATGCATGCGGCGCTGGCGCGCGAAGTGGCTTTGCGAAACAGGCCGTTCGCCAAGCCGGTGCTCATCCTGTCCGGTGGCGAAACGACCGTGACCCTGCGCGCGAAAGGCAAGGGTGGCCGCAACAGCGAATTCCTGCTGGCCTTTGCGATCGGCATCAATGGTTTTGCCGGCATCCATGCGCTTGCTGCCGACACTGACGGCATCGACGGCTCGGAGAACAATGCCGGCGCCTTCGCAGACGCTTCTTCCGTGGCTCGCATGCGGGCTGCTGGCATCGACGCCAAGGCCATGCTGGCCGGCAACAATGCCTGGACCGCCTTCAACGCCGTCGGCGATCTGTTCGTGCCGGGTCCGACGGGCACGAATGTGAACGATCTCAGGGCAATTCTGATCCGCTGAGCCGACTCACGCCGCCATCAGTTTTTTCACCGCAAGCATGTCGCTCAGGAACCGCTCGCGTTCGGCTTCCTTGTCGGCGGGTTCGTGGATGCGCAGGATGAAGGAGGGATGGATGGTGAGGAAGATGCGCAGGCCGTCGTCACGCTCGATCACCTGTCCGCGCATTTTCGTGATCGGCACCGCTTTGCCGAGGAGCGATTGGGCCGCTGTCGCGC
>JAEYXI010000268.1 GCA_023428515.1 Pseudomonadota bacterium
CCGCCGACCGACAAGGTCATCGGACGGTCGGTGGCGCCGCCGTTCACATAACGGACGGTAAGCTGATAGGTACCAGCGTCAGGCGCATCGATAGTGAACGACGCGCTGTCGCCGATATCGTTGCCCATATCCATGTAGCCTATGCCTTCATAGCCGGGCCTCAGGCCTGCAGCGTCGAATTCGAGGCCAGGTCCGCTGTTGGTCGGCGTCGCCTGCGGCTCGGGATTGGCCGCCGTCCGCGCGACCGTGTCGTCTGTTGCCTCGGGATCGAAGGTCGTGAAGGTTTCACCCTCGATCGTCACCGAGAAGGGCTCGACCGGATTTTCGGCGTCGGTCTGGAAGTCGAAGGTGATCTGGTCGATATTCGGGCCTGAGACCGCGCCGGCCGGGATGGTTAGTTTGATCGAGTTGGCGCCTTCATCGAGCGTGACCTCGACGGTCTTCTCTACCCAGGACTCCCAACCCGAGGGAGGCGTCCCAACGACCGGTCCTGGAACGAAATCCACCGAGCTCGCTGCGCCGTCGTTGACCGACATATCGAGCGGCCGGTTGGCCGCACCGCCATTGCCATAGCGGAAGGTGACGAGATAGGTGCCGGCTTGCGGCGCGTCGACGTTGATCGTGATGGCGTCGCCGGCATTGCCGCCGAAATCCATATAGGCGCCACCCACGCCGCCCGTGCGGTAGTTGCCGCTGGAGTCGGGATTGGCGGCACTTACGACGCGGGTCAAAGTGGCATCAGCAGGTCCAGTGCCCGTGGTGTCCTGCACCGTCACATTGGTCGCATCTTCGGCCTGGATTGTGAAGGTCGGCACGTCAGCCACGCCGGCCACTACGATATCCATCGTCTCGGTCGCGACATTGCCGGCATCGTCGGTCACATAGGTCGTGACCGTGTAGCTGCCGGCCGTCAGGGCTGAGCCGTCGACAGTGAAGTCCCCGTCTGCATCCGGGAACACCTCGACGCGCGTGGCGCCGCCGTCGAAGCTCAGTTCAACCTTGACCGCGTCAGAATCGATGCCGGCGAGTTGGAAGTTGACAGAATCCTTGGCAGCACCCGAGAGCGGACCATCAGGGCCGCTGAGGAAGAGCGGTTGGTCGTCTTCGTCAGCTGACGTATCAGGCGTTCCAGCGCCCGCGCCGACAATCTCGAGCGAATCGAGGTTTGGACCCGAGGTGAAGCCTGCCGGGATCGCAAGCGAAAGGGTGTTGGTGCCGGCCTGCAGGGCGACAGTGAAGGTCTGGATGCTCCAGTTGTTGAAGCCTTCGGCAGGGCCGGCGACGCTGGTACCCGTAGCAACGAAGGGAAGCTGCTCGGCCGTTCCCCCATTGACCGAGAGATCGAGCGGACGCGCGCCGTTGCTGGCATAGCGGACGTTCAACGTGTAGGTGCCGGCGGCCGGCACGTCGAACGTGTAGGTGACCTTGTCGCCGGGGAAATCGCCGAAGTCGACATAGCCGGTTCCGGTGAAGCCGGGACGGAGCCCGTTTACCAGTTGGTCGTTGTTCCCTGTCTCCTGGTTGTCCGGATCGCGGATGGTGGTGTCGTTGGTGTTGGCGTCGTCGTCGAGGACGGCGAGCACTCCCGTCTCGGCCTGTATCGTCAACAGGAAAGGCTCTGGCTCCTCTCCCTCCTCCTCGATCGTCACCGTGAAGGAGACGGATTCCGAGTCCAGATCGCCATCGGTGGCAAAAACGACGACCTCATAGGTGCCGGCAGCCAGCGTGTCGGCAATCTGCAGCGACGAGCCGGAGATGGTGATGCCGTCCGGCAGCGCGCCACCACCGGCAAGCGTCGCTTCATAGGATATGGCATCGCCTTCATCAGGATCGACAGCGCCGAGCGCTGCGGCGAGGTCGATTGTCTGCGCCTCGCCCTCTGTCAGGGTGACATCAGCGACAGCCGCCGTCGGCGCAAGCGTCGGTGCCTCGTTCACATCTCCGACCGTGACCGTGACGTTCGTCGTCGTCGCAAAGCCCTGCGCGTCCGTGACCGTGATTTCAACCGTCACCGCCTCGCCGGCCTCATGGTCGAGGCTAACGCCGTCAGCGAGCCTGAGCTCATTGCCGACGATGACGAAACGATCGTCCGTCGTAGAGTAGACGAGCGCTGATCCCTCACCATCCGGATCGGTCGCCGACAGGATGCCGACCACTCCAGCGACAGCGTTTTCGTCGATGGCGGCGGGGCTTAGAATCACCTCGGAGGGAGGAAGCTCAGGCGCGGCGACGCGCGTGAAGGTGAACTTGTCTATACGCAGATTTTCACCGGCGTCGGCCAGGCCTGTGAGCAGGGCGACCGTCGAGGCGTCGATGTAGACTGGCGTGGAGAAGGTTATCGTCTTCAGGTTGCCGGGCTGCCCGGCATTGCCCTGCGGCAGGTTGTTGTCGAACGTACCTTCGGAGAAGCTCTTGTCGGTAGCGAGCTGTGCGTCGCCGATCTTGAGCGAGAAAGTCGCCGTGCCGTCGGTTTCATCATAGACGGTGATCGAGACAGAGTACCAGCCTTCGAGCACCCCGTTCTGGGACAGGACGGTCGATACCGACCCGGATTCGTTGGCATCCGTGCGGATAACCTGGTTGTTTGACGCGCCGGGGGTGGCGGCGACGAAGAAGTTCATCGCCGACGACAGTCCCGTGAAGTGTTCGGCTTGGACGACGGTTACGTCGCCGATACCAGCTTGCTCGATCTCGAGCTGGATCTCCAGTTCGGTGCGCAGGCCGTCCGGATCGGTGGCGATGATCTTGAAGGAGCCGCTGCCCGGTTCCGTCGGCGTGCCGACGATGACGCCCTCGCTGTTGAGACTGAGCCCTGTGGGCAGGCCCTCAACCGTGAGGGTCAACGCGTCGCCGTCGGGATCGGAGAAGGCGTCCTTGAACAGGTTGAGATCTATTCCGCCGATCTCGGTGCCGACTTTGCCGAAATAGGGTTCGAAGGCGACGCCGGCGTCCACTTCCGGCGCTTCGTTGACGTTTTCGACCGTGAGATCGAAGCTGAGGCTGGTTTCGCCGCCCTTGCCGTCATTGGCAACGATTGTCACGACGTACGGAATAGTGCTCGGTGCGGCGTTGATCTCGCCCGCCAGCACCCCGCCCTCAACGCTCAGCCCTTCAAAGCCGGCGACCGGATTGCCAAGTGAGTCCGTGACCGTCAGCGTATAAGTTAGTGAGTCACCGTTCGGATCGACGAAAGGCAAGTCGATTTCGAGGTTGCTGCGCTCGTCGACGACGAGATCAGCAATACCACCACCGACGATCACCGGCGCCTCGTTCTCGACTTCGGTCGGAGTCTCGGTGAGCTGCACATTCGTGAAGCTCGCCGAGCCGAGACCGTTTCCGGGTGTATCGTCGTCGGCAACGAAGACCAGCGAGGAGATCGTCTTGCCGGCGTGGGCAGAGAGATCGATGGTGATCGTAACCGTCGTCCCGGGCGCGCCGACCACACCGTTGCGCAAGTCGACGAAGGCCGGCTGGTTCTCGGTGCCGGCGATCTGATAGACCGACTTGTCGGCCGTCTCGAAAGGCGAATTGTCATCGTCGAAGCCAATCGCCACGATCTCCGGAACGCTCGACCCGATCGTGTAGGTGAAGGTGAGCTTGGTGTTCTCGGTGATGGTGTAGTCTTCGCCGAGCGCAGCGCGCTTCCACAGATTGCCGTTTAGATTGAGCGTTGCGCCATCGTCGCCGATAGACGCGCCCGTACCCACGTCCTGCGCGCTGTAGGACGTCAGTGCGCCAGGGCTGAAGAGCACGTTGAATGGGCCAACCTGCTCGACGACGTCAGTGACGGTTACCGTCACGTTCTCCGTCTTCGTCAGTCCACTCTCATCCGTGGCGGTGACCGTCAACTCGATCGACGGCTCGCTCTCGAAGTCGAATTCCGCGCCGTCGGCGACGACGATCTCGCCATTCGCGTTGACGATGAAGCGGACGTCGTCGACGGTGTAGGTCAGCGTGTCGCCAGCATCGGGATCGACGCCCGCGACCGTAGCCACGACCGTACCCGCCGCCGCGTCCTCCGCGAGCGAAAGCGCGCCATCTACCGTGACGGAGCTTGGCTCTTCGTTCAGGTCGGTCACCGTCACGGAAACGGTCTGTGTAATCGTCGAGGTGCCGTCGGTAACGGTCACTTCCACGGAGTATGCATTGTCGCCGCCGTTTTCGAAGTTCGGCAGGGCCTTGAAGGTCAAGGCGCCGGTGACGGGATCAATATCGAACAGCGCGTCATCGGCGCCGCTGCCGCTCAGCCCGTAGGTGAGTGCAGTGCCGTCGCCATCCGTTGCGTTGACGTCGAGCACCGTGCCTGTGCCGTTTTCGGCGAAGCTCGCAGTGGCGCTGCTGGTGAAGACTGGCACAAAGAATGACGCTGTCTCGCCCGGTTCGGTGAAGGCGATGGCGTCGATGTTCGGACCGGTTGTGGCGCCGGCCGGTATCGCCAGCGAAATGGTATGGGTGCCGGCGGCGACCGTTATCGTCGTCTTCTGGATCTGCCAGACATTGAAGCCTTCCACCGTTCCGGTGTTCGGACCGTCCGGGTCCGTACTCGCGAAAGGAAGGTTTACGGTATTTCCGCCATCCACGGCGAACGCCAGCGGTCGCGCCGTATTCGACGCATAGCGGATATGGATGTCGTAGGTCCCGGCCGGAACCGTGAAGGTGAGCGTGACCTTGTCGCCCGCGGTGTCGCCGTAGTCCAGGTAACCGGTGCCGGTGAAGCCTGGTCGCAGGTTGTTCGGCAGGTTGAGGTTACTCGCTTCGGGATTGGAAGGATCGCGGACCGTCGTCACAGTTGTGTTGTTGCCTGGATCGAGGATGGTCAGAACCCCGTGCTCGGCCTGCAGCACGAAAGGTTCGAACGGCTCTGGCTCGGGTTCCTCCTCGGCTTCGGCCTTGGTCAGCGTAAAGGAGACGGCGGGCGACTTTTCCGCACCGTCGGTCGCGAAGATCTCCAACTCATATTCGCCGGGCACGACAGATGCGTCGACCAGCAGAGAATTGCCGGAAACCGCGATGCCTGCGGGCGGTTCGCCGCCGCCTGCAAGACGCACCCCGAACGCGGTCACATCTCCGT
>JAEYXI010000304.1 GCA_023428515.1 Pseudomonadota bacterium
AGATCGTGGCCCAGGGGAATCTGGCGATCAAGGCCGTGGAAGGGCTGAAGATCGACCTCAAGCATATCGACCAGAAGACCGTGAGCCAGACCATCGACGCGATGGTGCAGGCGGATCCGCAACTGGCGTGGCTGAAGGAGGCCGAGCAGCGCGGGGATGTGGACTGGCGCATGGTGCAGGAGGTGCACGATAGCTGGAAGTACAGTAACTCGGGCATGGGGCCGGCGACGCAGATCGCTGTCGCCATCGCGGCGGCAGCCATCGGTGGCATGGCGGCAGCGGGAGCGCTCAGTGGTGCAGGAGTGGGTGCCAGTAGCTTCGCCATGGGCGCAGGAGTTGGTGCGGCAGGAAGCCTGTCGGGCACGGCAGCGGTCAGCCTGATCAACAACAAGGGCGATCTCGGGAAGGTGCTGAAAGACAGCTTCAGTAGTGACAGTCTGAAGCAGATTGCTATTGCGAGCCTGACCGGGGGGCTGACGGCTGAGTACTTCGACGGGATTCTTCAGACCAAGACTGATCCGCTTACTGGAAAGGTCACGGTAGACCTCAGCAGCCTATCTGGTGTTGGTCGCTTCGCTGCCAATCAGGCGATGCAGAACGCTACATCCACTGTACTGAGCCAGGCCTTGGGCCAGGGCGGGAGCCTGAACGAGGCGCTGAAGAGCGCGCTCTACAACAGTTTCGCGGCGGCAGGTTTCAACTTCGTCGGCGATATCGGCCAGGAATACAGCCTGAAGCCAGGCGATCCTTCGATGGTGACCATGCACGCCCTGATGGGTGGCCTGGCGGCGCAGGTCAGCGGTGGCGATTTCGCCACGGGCGCCGCGGCGGCTGGCGCCAATGAAGCGCTGGTGGCCAAGCTAGACCAGGCCTTCAAGAGCTTGAGCCCTGAGAACCGTGAAGCCATGGTCACTATGGGGTCGCAATTGGTTGGTGTTCTGGCTGCGGCGGTACGCGATCCTGATGTGACAGGCAAAGCTCTGGAAAGCGCTGCTTGGGTAGCGAAGAACTCGACGCAATACAACTTCCTCAACCATCAGGATGTGGCCGATCTGGATAACGCCTTGCAGAAATGCAAGTCCCAGGGAAATTGCCGTCAGGTAGAGGAAGAGTTCAAGGCGCGTAGCGACGAGAACCGGCGGAGGTTGAATGGCTGCGTGGCTGCGGGTAATTGCGCGGAGATTCGTGCGGAGATCGATGCGGGGTCTACGGCTCTCAACGAGCTGGTGGCCCGGCAGGAAACAGCTAATCCGGGAGGAAGTGACAGCGATATAGCCTACGGTTTCCTGATGGGCCGAAACGTCGTCGACTGGACGACGGCTGGTCAGTTGCACCTGGAGCAGACCGCCAACCTCTGGTGGAACGGCAATCCACAGTGGCAGAAGGAAGTCGGTGCATACCTGGACCAGACGGGGTTCAATCCGTTCGGAATCGGCGTTCCGGCAATGGGCGGTGCCGCTGGCAAGGTATCGGCCAAGGCGCTCATGAATGCGCTGAAGGCGGGAGAGTTGCCCAAAGGAGAGGTGGCCCCAGGAAAGGCTAATCTGCCTACCATTGGGGCGTTGGCGGATGCTGAGGCGGGGATGCCTTATACGCATCCAATAAAAACACCTTCAAATGAGACTGCTCGACTTTTAGCTTCATCTCAAGAACCTTATAAAGGTGGGCAGTCAATTACAAATGCTGGCAGGGCCGTTACTAAGCATCCTGAGTACTTTGGATTCAGTTCAACACAGGAACTACGGAAGATGTACCGGACAGACTCTCAGATTAATGAGCTTGCTGGAAAGGCAATAAATGAAATACTCCAGAGTGGAGTGAAGAGTAGTGGCGCCGGGGGAAGATATCCGGGAGGCTGGATAACTTATACATTACCAGACGGTCGGGCTGCTAGTTGGGGTGGGGATGGTAAATTTATTGGATTTAGAGGGGTGCAAAAATGAAGCTAAATTTGGTTTTTGAAAAAGTTGGAGATATTAATAGTGATTATCCATATCTTTGTGTATATAGGGAGGGGGAGAGAGAGCCTTTTATGGAGATATCAGTGAATCAAGAAAGAAAGATTGAGTTTGTTTTTTATTCTAGAGCTGATAATTTATCCCTAAGCTCTGAAGAATTCTATGAAATATATGGTAGAGCGGAAGCTTTTTTGCCCCAAGCTTTAGAGAATGAAGATTCACTGTAATGCTTAAATAAAGAGAGTGGCTATAATGGGATGATTTATTTTTCTGACTCTAGTTTTTTGAGCAAAGGAGGCATCCGTGATGCTTAATTAAGGGCGAGTAGTTTAAAACAGGGGACCATAAACAGCATAAAGGGGACAGATTTATTTTCCCTACTCTAATTTTCTAAGCAGGGAGGCTCCAGCGCAGACGCCGTAAGGAGGCTCCGCGATGCCTAGGCAAGGGCGAGTGGTTTTACCGAATTATCCGCTTCACGTGGTCCAGCGGGGACACAATCGGCAAGTGGTATTCGCCGAGGACGAGGACTACCAGCGTTACCTCTCCGATCTACGGGACCTCAAGGATGCCTTTGGTATCAAGGTCTACGCATTTTGCCTGATGACCAACCATGTCCATCTGCTCTTGGCGCCTGGTGATTCGCTGTCTGGCTTGGCGCAACTGATGAAAACGCTGGCGGCGCGCACGACACGATATCGGAATCGCTTGGAGGGCCGCTCCGGAACGTTGTGGGAAAGTCGCTATAAATCGAGTGTCGTACAGAGCGATGCCTACCTGCTGGCGTGTTGCCGGTACATCGAGCTGAACCCTGTTCGGGCGCGGATGGTGGACGATGTGGCGGCCTATCCCTGGTCAAGTTATGGGCTGCGGGCGGATTGGTTGAAGGAGCCAAGCTGGTTGGATATGGATCCCTGCTTCATTGAGCTAGGTCAGACGGCCGAAGAGCGATATCGGCGATACGTAACGTTCATGAAAGAGGCGATACCGGCCGAGGAATTGAAGCTGATTCGCGAGGCGGTTCAGCGTGGACAACTGACGGGCAATCAACGGTTCGTGGACGAGATCGAGCGGGAAGCCGGGGTGAGAATAGAGCGGCGTGGGCAAGGGCGGCCGAGATTAGAGTAGGGAAAATAAATCTGTCCCCTTTTTTCCCTCTTTTCTCCTTTTCTCGTCGCGGGGCTACCTTCTGCGGAACTAAAGATAGGTGGAAATAGTAAGAAAAATATTGCTGTAAAGATTCGTTTTGAAAATCCTTAGGGTGTAATATGAATAGTTCCTGTCAGCATGTTTTATGTGGTTTGGTGGACTTTTCAAAGAAGCTTCCAGATAATATTGTTAAGGTAAGGAAAGGGATGACATTTTTTGTTGAGAGATCGGCTCTATATAGTTTGAGTATTTTAAAATTGTTATTTTTTGTTAGCGTTAATAGTGGTGCGAAAAAAATATTTTTCTGCTTTTTGGTAGCCCAAAAAAATAAATTTGAGATCTCCTCGGTTTATGAGGTTGATCTGCTTGAAGTTAATTTTACTGAGATAGAGAATAGGCTGTGTTCTTTATATGAAGAGCATGTTTTAGTTGGAGAGGTAGGTAGAATAGTAGCTTTTTCAGATATGGTCTCATGGGTTCTGTATGAAGAGGTTTTAGAAGAGATAGGGGTTTTGGTTATGTTGGATGAAACGAAATCTGTATATTCAAATTTTGATTTTGGCGAGTTCGTTAGTAGAGAGTTTATGATGGAGCAGGCTGATTTGGGTTTATACCGGAAAGAGTACGTAGATAAACTTATTTCTAATTATTAACATAAAGGAAGAATTTTTATTTTCCCTATCCTAATTTCTGAACACGGAGGCTCCAGCGCAGGTTCCGTCAAGGGGGCAAGATGCCTAGGTAAGGGAGAATGGTTTAGCGAGTTATTTGCTTTGAGTGTTTCTGCGTGGCGCAGTTTCTGAAATTAGCAGCATAAAGGGGACAGATTTATTTTCCCTACTCTAGTTTTCTAAGCAAGGAGGCTCCGCGATGCCTAGGCAAGGGCGAGTGGTTTTACCGATTATCCGCTTCACATGGTCCAGCGGGGACACAATCGGCAAGTGGTATTCGCCGAGGACGAGGACTACCAGCGTTACCTCTCCGATCTACGGGACCTCGAGGATGCCTTCGATAACAAGCTCCATGCATTTTGCTGAATAACCACCCATATCCATCTGCTCCTGGCGGCTTGCCGGCCCTCCTTTCTACTGCCCCGTTCCACAGCGCCCCAATGTACTAGTACACCGGAAACCGCCGTCTCCCGTTGAACGGGCGGGCCCCGGCCCCCTACCATTCGCAGCACACCGACCCGCGCAAAGGGAGCGGGATGCCGCGTAGGCAGGCCGCCATGGAAGGAGAAGCACATATGCCGGTACTGGCTCTGAGACTCACCGCCCTGGCGGCCCTTGTGATCAGCGTGTCGGGGTGCGTCATGGAGGCCTATGGCAGTCGCGCGCGTAGCGATGCGCAATCCTGGATCGGCTTGCCGATCCAGGACGTGATCAAGCGCTTCGGCGAGCCGGAACGCGTGACGGGGGATGCCGCCAGGCAGAAATACGTGTGGAAGGAGTACGAGAACTATAGCCACGACTACGACTACACCTACTACGAGCAGGGCCATGGCAATACGCCCAACAGCTCGGTCCTGAACCAGAAGACCGGCACGGCCAACCAGAGCGGCTATTACACCTGCATCTACGAGTTCTTTGCCGACGCCTCGGGCAGGGTGGTCGATGCGACCGCGCGGGGTGAGTGCCGCTAGTTCCAGGCGCTCTTCACGCCGCAAAGGGTGATTGGCTCAGCCAGCCACCGCCTTGTCTCCGACCTCGCAGAGACGCCTCAGTCCAGCGCGGAGGCGTCCCCTCCCCTCGCTCCGCCGTGATCGCCAGGCCGCCCTGCCTCACCCGGGTCCTGGTCCGGTCCTCGAAACCCGGCCGTTGCAGCCAGTAGCCGCGCAGGTTGATGCGGGGCGCCAGGCGGTTGCCGTCGCGTTCGTCCAACGGTGCTCCGGGGTTTCCCCGGCGCCTCACAACAGGATCAGCAGCGCTCCTACCAGCAGCCCCGCCAGGCTGAAGGGCAGCGTTTGCAGGGCCAGCCGCTTGCCGCCCACCAGCACGACCAGGCCGGCCTTGACCAGGCTGTTGCTCAGGGCGGCAAGGGCGATGCCGCGGCTGGCCACGCCTGGATCGAGTTCGCCCTGCGCCGCGCGGGCCAGGGACAGGGTGATCGCGTCGACGTCGGCGAGGCCGGAGAGCAACGCGACCGCATAGATGCCGGCGTCGCCGAACAGCCGCCGGCCGACCTCCACCAACAGCAGGATCGCGCTCAGCAGGGCGGCGAAACGCATGGCCGGGAGCAGTTCGAAGGGGTTGCGCAGGCCTGGCTCGTCGGGCGCCTCCTGGCTGGCGCGGCCGCCGCGCAGGGCGTGGAACAGCGTGCCGCCAAGGTAGACGAGGGTGGTGGCGGCGAATGGCAGGGCCAGTTCCTTCAGCAAGGCCGGGTGGATCGCGCCGATCTCGACGAGGATGCGCGGGAACATCAGCGCCGAGGTCGCCAGCAGGGCGCACGCCAACAGGGCGTCGGGCATGCGCTCGCGCAGGCGCGCCAGGGTCAGGGTCATCACCGTGGAGGACACCAGGCCGCCGAGCACCGCGGTCAGCAACAGGCCCTTGCGCGAGCCGATCAGGCGGATGGCCAGGTAGGCGGAGAAACCGAGGGCGGCGATCAGCACCACCATCCACCAGGTCAGGTAGGGATTGAAGAACGCCCAGGGACCATAGCCCTGGTTGGGCAGCACCGGCAGCAGGACCACGGAAATGAACAGCAGCTTGAGGGTGCCCGATAGCTCCTCGGCGGTCAGGCGCTTCAGCAGGGCGTGGAGCTTGTCCTTGAGGCTCAGCAGCAGGGTCAGCACGATGCCGCCGGCGGCAGCCAGCAGGCGCTGTTCGGTGAGGGCGAGGCTGCCGAGGAGGAAGGTCATCAGCAGGGCGATCTCGGTGGTCATGCCCTGGTCGCCGCCACGCCTGACATCGCTCACGTAGCCGGCCACGGCCAGCGCCGCGAGGGCCAGCAGCAAGGCTACCCAGACTGCGCTGCCCAGTTCGCCCGCGAGCAGGGTGGCGAAGCCGCCGAGCAGGCCGGCCAGGCTGAAGGTGCGGATTCCGGCGATCTGCCGCGCATCTTCGTGGTCGCGCTCCTGCCAGCCGCGCTCGGCGCCGATCAGGAGGCCGATGGCCAGGGCCGTGCACAGGCTCAACAACAGATCCAGGGAAAGCGTCATGCTCGATTCCATTCGCCGGGAGAGAGGATGGCGACGTGCCTGTGCGCACCATAGCAGCAGACGACCCCGAGGCGCCCGCACGGCGGTGCGCCGTCCACCAAGAGCCCGTCGCTGCCGCCGATATCCATCGGGTTCTCCGCCCCGGTGTAGGCGCACGGGAGCTGGCGTAGGGAAAGTCCGCTGTTTTTCGGCCGCTGACGGTTCTCTTTCCGCGTGCTCCGACGGCCGCCAACAGTAAAAAAACCACGGCCAATCCTGATAGGCGGAGGGGCGCCTCGTTCCTAGACTGGCGGGGAAACATCAGGAGACGTCAATCATCATGCATATTCAATCATCTCAGCAGAACCCGTCTTTCGTGGCTGAGTTGAGCCAGGCCGTGGCCGGGCGCCTGGGACAGGTCGAGGCCCGCCAGGTGGCCACTCCCCGGGAGGCGCAACAACTGGCCCAGCGCCAGGAAGCACCGAAGGGCGAGGGCCTGCTCTCCCGCCTGGGGGCCGCCCTCGCGCGTCCCTTCGTGGCGATCATCGAGTGGCTGGGCAAACTGCTGGGGAGCCGTGCCCACGCCTCCACCCAGGCGCCGCTCTCCCGTCAGGACGCGCCGCCTGCCGCCAGTCTCTCGGCCGCCGAGATCAAGCAGATGATGCTGCAAAAGGCACTGCCCCTGACCTTGGGCGGACTTGGCAAGGCGAGCGAGCTGGCGACTTTGACAGCGGAGAGGCTGGCGAAGGATCACACGCGCCTGGCCAGCGGCGACGGCGCCCTGCGCTCGCTGGCCACCGCCCTGGTCGGGATTCGCGATGGCAGCCGGATCGAGGCTTCCCGTACCCAGGCTGCCCGCCTGCTCGAACAGAGCGTTGGGGGGATCGCGCTGCAACAGTGGGGGACCGCGGGCGGTGCCGCCAGCCAGCATGTACTCAGCGCAAGCCCGGAGCAACTGCGCGAAATCGCCGTCCAACTGCATGCGGTAATGGACAAGGTCGCCCTGTTGCGCCACGCGGTAGAGAGCGAGGTAAAGGGCGAGCCTGTCGACAAGGCGCTGGCGGATGGCCTGGTGGAGCACTTCGGGCTGGAGGCGGAGCAGTACCTCGGCGAACACCCGGACGGGCCGTACAGCGATGCCGAGGTGATGGCGCTCGGTCTTTATACCAACGGCGAGTACCAGCACCTGAATCGTTCCCTGCGTCAGGGGCGAGAGCTGGATGCGGGCCAGGCGTTGATCGACCGGGGCATGTCTGCCGCGTTCGAAAAGAGCGGACCGGCTGAACAGGTCGTGAAGACCTTCCGCGGCACCCAGGGCAGGGATGCCTTCGAGGCGGTGAAAGAGGGCCAGGTCGGCCACGACGCCGGCTATCTCTCCACCTCCCGGGACCCCAGCGTTGCCAGGAGCTTCGCGGGCCAGGGCACGATAACCACCCTGTTCGGCAGATCCGGGATCGATGTCAGCGAGATATCGATCGAGGGCGATGAGCAGGAGATCCTCTACGACAAGGGGACCGACATGCGCGTGCTTCTCAGCGCCAAGGATGGGCAGGGTGTGACCCGTCGGGTGCTCGAAGAGGCCACGCTGGGGGAACGGAGCGGCCACGGCGAGGGACTGCTCGATGCCCTGGACCTGGCAAACGGGACGGATCGTTCAGGCAAGCCCCAGGAACAGGACCTGCGCCTGAGAATGCGCGGCCTCGACCTGGCCTGACCGGTCGACGGCAGAGACGGACACTCCCAAGGGGTGTCCGTTTTCATTTGCGCCGTACAGCGTCGGGCGCAATGGGCGGCAAGGAGGCCTGCCTGGCTGCCACCGGTTGGTGGCGGACACCGGTGCCCGGCGTCCCACCTCGATCCTGCGAACGAGACGCAGTCAGAATTCTCCGAGTATGCTTCCTGCATAACGAAACGATCGGAATAACTGTGGTAACTTTGCCGCCCACCGAGATGGCCTATTGATGGCTCATACGGTTCGTGCATCGCTTCCCGCACGATTGTTTCGGATTTCCAAGGCCGGCCGGGAGCGCCGGTTGATCGACGCATTCGTATTTCAAGGAAAGAAATCGTGGCCACCCCATTTCGCCCCTCGCCTTGGCGCGCCGCCGTGCCGCCTGGCCTTCCTCGATTTTCACTACGCCCTCTTTTCCGCACACGGGGCGGCTAGAAGCCGCTCCGCGTCGATAGCGTTTTTTTCCAGGAGAACCCCATGAGTCACAGCGCCAAGAAAGCACTACTGCCGCTCCTCGCCGTCGCCACCCTGGCCGGCCTGGCGGGCTGCGCCACCGAGACCTCCACCGCGTTGCCGGTACAGCAGGTCGAGAGCGTCAACCGACCCTACAGCGGCGTGCGTTCGCCGATTGCGGTAGGCAAGTTCGACAACCGCTCCAGCTACATGCGCGGGATCTTTTCCGATGGCGTCGACCGCCTCGGCGGCCAGGCCAAGACCATTCTCATCACCCACCTGCAGCAGACCAATCGCTTCAACGTGCTGGACCGCGACAACATGAGCGAGATCCAGCAGGAAGCGGCGATCAAGGGCCAGGCCCAGCGCCTGAAGGGTGCCGACTACGTGGTGACCGGCGATGTCACCGAGTTCGGCCGCAAGGAAGTCGGCGACCGCCAGCTGTTCGGCATCCTTGGCCGCGGCAAGTCGCAGATCGCCTACGCCAAGGTGGCGCTGAACATCGTCAACATCTCTACCTCGGAGGTCGTCTATTCGACCCAGGGCGCTGGCGAGTACGCCCTGTCCAACCGCGAGGTGATCGGCTTCGGCGGCACCGCCAGCTACGACTCGACCCTCAACGGCAAGGTTCTCGACCTGGCCATGCGCGAGGCGGTGAACAAGTTGGTCAACGCGGTCGATAGCGGGGCCTGGAAGCCACAGAACCAATAATCCACCAGAAACCAGGGAATCACGGCACACATGAGCAAGACGATCACATGGACGGCGGCGCTGCTGGGGAGCATGGCGCTGGCCGGGTGCAGCGGACCGAAGACGCTGTACCAGTGGGAGGGCTACCAGGCCCAGGTCCACGAATACTTCAAGGGTGAATCCAAGGAGGCCCAGGCGCAGGCGCTGGAAGCCGACCTCGAGAAGATCCGGGCGAAGAACGGCGCGGTACCGCCGGGCTACCACGCCCAGCTGGGGCTGCTCTATTCCAGCATCGGCAAGGACGACCAGATGGTCCGCGAGTTCGAGACCGAGAAGGCGCTGTTTCCCGAGTCGGCGACCTACATGGACTTCCTCCTGAACAACGCCCGTGGAGGTGCCCGTTGAAACTCGCCCGACTGTCCGGCCTGGTGGCCGGTTTCACCCTGCTGGCCCTGCTCGGCGGCTGCGCGCCGACCAAGAGCGTCGACTACTCGGCGTTCAAGCAGGCCAAGCCGCGCTCGATCCTGGTCCTGCCGCCGCTGAACGAGTCGCCCGACGTGAAGGCGACCTACAGCATGCTCTCGCAGGTCACCTTCCCGCTGGCCGAGGCCGGCTACTACGTAGTGCCGGTGGCGCTGGCCGACGAGACCTTCCGCCAGAACGGCCTGACCAGCGCCGGCGACGTGCACCAGGTGTCCCCGGCCAAGCTGCGCGAGATCTATGGCGCCGACGCGGCGCTGTACGTCACGGTGAGCGACTACGGCACGCGCTACATGGTGATCAGCAGCGCGACCATCGTCACCGCCAGCGCCAAGCTGGTCGACCTGCGATCCGGCACCACCCTGTGGACCGGCTCGGCGACCGCCTCCAGCGAGGAAGGCAACGGCGGCAACAACGGCGGCCTGGTGGGCATGCTGATCACCGCGGCGGTCAAGCAGATCATCAACAGTTCGGTGGAGGACGCCGGTTATCCGATCGCCGGGATGACCAGTGCGCGCCTGCTCTCGGCCGGCCAGCCGGGCGGACTGTTGTACGGCCCGCGCTCGCCGAGGTACGGCAGCGACTGAGCCGTGCGCCGGGGCTACGGGGACGTCTCCGTGGCCTCGGTGCAAGCCGCCGGGAGGGGCTTGGCCGCTGCGTTGCGCTTGGCCATGTACTGGCGGATCAGGTCGTCGAGCAACGCCCGGATGGCGCGCCGCTCGTCCAGCCGCAGGCGGCCGATGGCCTCGAACTGCAGGCGCAGGTCTTCCGGTAGTGCCTGCCGCTCGCTGCGCTCGCAGACCAGCCAGTCGAGGGGCACCGCGAAATGTCCGGCGATGGTTTGCAGCACCACCAGCGACGGGTGCCCGCCCTTGGTTTCGAAGTGCCGCAACTGGCTCACGGTGACGCCCAGTCGCTCGGCCATCTGCCGTTGGGTCAGGGCGTTCTGCTGGCGTAGGCGTAGGAGATTCTGCGCGAAGCTCATGGAAAACTCTCCAAGTCAGGGGAAATCCTTGCCACCGCCCCGGTGATGCGGGCGATGGCGGTTGTCTCCATCATCGGCGTTCCCACTCTTCGACTCTGCCCTACCGTTCCGGCGCGGGCCTGGGAAAGCTCCGGGTCGTGAGTCCGAGGTTTCCCCGCGTGCCGCCTTTTTCGATTCAGTAGAGGCTGAAGCGACGGGCTACCGTCCCGTTGGCCTGCGTCGGCGGCAGTTTGGCTCCGCGGCGAAGCGATAGGACGCGAGGGCCTTGCGCCTGGCGAGGACTAGTCCGCTTGCGCCCCCTGCGCCAGGGCGTTGCCGACGCCCACCAGCAGCGCCCGGGTCTGCGCCACGATGGCGCTGCGGTAGGCCTCGTAGCGGGCGTCGCTGATGGCGTTGTCGTTGCGCGCGCCGCCGCCGCTCGCCGGTACGCCGGTGTAGTAGTTGTTCATCACCGGGACATGGATGTGCCCGGCGGGAATCTCCAGGCGGAACGCGTCGCGCAGCACCGTGTTGCGGTAGGCGCTCTCGTTGGACAGGTAGTCGCCGCCACCGCCGTTGCGCGCGCAGATCCGTCGGTTCGGCGGGAGCACCAGGGAGGGATCGGGCATGGCGTTCATCACCCCGTTGGTCGGCACGTTTTCGGTGCGCGGGTTGGCGCAATCGGGGAAGAAGTCGTAGTTGGTGTGCCAGGTGACGTCGAAGCCTTCCGCGGCCTGGCTGGTAGCGCCCGGCGGCCGCTCGATGCCGCGCCAGGTATCGGCGGCGAGCAACTGGCGGACCGGCAGCGAGGCCTTGGAGAACTGTGCCGGCAGGTTCTGCCGCCAGCGGCTGGCGCTGTCGTAGCCGAGCCAGCGGCGCGGCGGGTTGATATTGCAGCCGGAGCCCCGCAGGGAAATCGGCGCGGTGCCGGGATTGGTCACGCTGCCCAGGGGAAGCACGTAGTTGGGCAAAGCGCTGTCGGCGGGGCAGTAGACGATGCCGTCGTTGCCGGCGGAGGAGCCGTGGAAGCGGCCGTTCCAGGCCTCCAGCCAGAACTGGTTGGCGCCGCCCTGGCTGATGGTGATGGAGGCGTCGACCCGGCGCGGGCCGGGGCGGAACCAGGGGCCCAGGGTGTCTTCCTGCATGCCGCGGTTGAACGGGTCGTAGCTGACCGGCAACAGGTAGGCCTCGATACGCAGCAGGCTGCCGTCGGCCAGCCTGAACTCGCGGCCGTCCAGCGCAAGGGCGGTGGCGCCCGAGGGGTTGCCGTTGCGCAGGCCGGTGTTCGCCGTCCCGGGAGTGCCCAGGGTGAAGACGTCGAAGCCGCTGATGATCATCCGCCGGTAGCGCGAGCCGTCGGCGGCGTAGCGGCGTGGCAGGTCGATGTCCAGCTGTCCGCGCGAGGCGCGTTCGAAGCGCCATTGCAGCGCCTGGGCCTGGGCCTTGCCGAGGTGGAAGGATGGCGCCCACTGGCGCAGGGTGCGGGTCATGTAGAGGCGCGTCCAGTAGAGCATACGGTCATCGCTGGCCGGCAGCGCGCCGGCGGGAATGGCGCGGCGCCCCTGGGCCCGGTCGACGGCGGCGCGCCACAGCGCGCGGCCCTCTTCGGTGACCAGCTTCAGTGCCTTGGCGTAGCTGCTGACCGGGGTGCGGCCGTCGGCGGCGCACAGGCGCTTGGCGAAGGCCGGTTCGAAGCCGTCGAAGCCGGCGCCCTTGACGATGCGCTCGGCCAGCGGCGTCTGGTCATGGGTGACGACGTTGGCGCCGCTGAACGGCAGCGGCGTGTCGAGCCGGCGCTCCTCGTAGGACAACGCTGCCTCGCGGTTCCAGGAGCAGGCGACGCTGGGCGGCTTGCGGGCGCCGGCGAGGTCGCCGTTGGCGGCCCAGCCGGCGCCGGGCAGCAGGGCTGCCGAGACGGCCAGGGCGAAGAGGGAGTATCGGCTTGCGTGACGGGCGTAGCGCATCGGGTGGACTCCTGTTCTTGTTCGGTTCATGGGTCGATCGGTGCGGCGGGCGGAGCGCGGGCGAGCGGCGCCCGCCGGCGGCGGGGGCCGGGACCGACGCAAGGTGCGTCGCGGGTTGCTGCGGTGGCGGACGGGAGGGCGGTGCTAGGGGGCGCGTGTCGCCGGTAGACGGAGGCGCGCGGAGGGAGGGTTGCGGGACGACGCGGAGGCGTCTGGGAAAGTCAGGTCCTTTGCCATGGATGCACCGATCGTTGTTCTTGCTGTTGTGGGGCGTCGGTGGGTGCACGGCCGGACTTCGCACCCGTGCGGCATTCTTGGAGGCGCCGGCGCGGTGCGTCCAACGAATTTATGTGGCCGCCGGGGATAGGAAAAGTTGATGGCGAACCGGTGCCGAAGCCCCCTGCCCCGGTACTTTCGCTGGCGCTGCGGCAATCCACCGCACTGGCGCGTTCGCTCGGGCTGGTCTTTGCTCTCCGGGGTCCGGCGGCTCGCCGGCGAGTCTTGCGGTGCGCCGCGAGCGGACGGGCGTTCGGTCCTTCTGCAGGCAAATGCCCTTGTTTTCGGAGAAGGACACGGATCGTTGATCGCTGTTTCGACCAAGGAGGTCAGATGAAAAGGAAGATGCTGGCGGCTTCGCTGCTGCTGTGGATGTTCTCGCTGACGGCGCAGGCGGACTGCGCGGTGCTCGGGCCGGGGGAAGATCCCTGCGCGGGCCCGGTGCTGGGACCGACCGTCTGCGAGTGCCCGTGATGACCGACTGTACCCTCGACCAGGGACAGGGAGCGTTCGATTACCAACCAGGAGGTTGCAAATGAAGAAAGTACTGTTGGCTGTGTTCCTGCTCTGTGGCTTCTCTCTTACCGCCCAGGCCGCGTGCCCGGTTTTCGGCCCGTCCGAGGACCCGTGCAGCGGGCCGGTGTTCGGTCCGTCGACCTGCGAATGCCCTTGAGGTAGGTCGTCTGGGGGGGCCCGGGCCGCGGGCCCCCGGGCG
>JAEYXI010000358.1 GCA_023428515.1 Pseudomonadota bacterium
CGGCGGCCCGATGGCCGACCGCATGATCGACACCTCGGCCTCTCATTTCTATGACGCGAAGGCCCGGGAGCGCGATCCGGAGGCCGGCAAGACGTTTTTCGTCGACCTGCCGGTCAAGGGCCGCTTCGATCCGCCAGTCGCTTTGTAGACAATTCACGTCGAGGCCATCTCTCCCGGCCTCGATGGAGAGGATCAAGGTGGCGGCCCAGCTCGTTCGCTGACCACCCCGCCGGATTTTGCATGTCCAGACCCACCCTGATCCTCGTCTACGAACCCGAAGCGGCCTGCCTGGCGCGCCTCGCCGCCGAGGGATTTGCAGAAAGGCATGCGCTGGAAATCTCATCCTATCTCGCGCAGTCGACCGACCTCGCCCCGGAGTTTTCCGCAATCGAAAAGGCATGCGCCGGGTGCGGCCTCGATTTCCTGCCGCTTGCGCTGGACGATGCCGCGAAGGGTCTTGCAAACAGGCAGGCCGATAGCACGCTGGTCTGGACGCTCACCGACGGCATCGCCTATTTCCGCGGCAGCGCATCGCCGGCGCTGGCACGGCTGAACGGGCTGCGCACAATCGGCGCCGACGATTCCCTCTTCGCGCTCTGCCAGGACAAGTTCCGCTCGGGCGCCGTGCTTTCTGCGCTCGACCTGCCGGTCCCGCTGGCCGGCCTCGCGTCGAACGGCAAATGGCTTGCCGAGCCGCCTGCGTCGTCACGTGGTTGGTTCGTAAAGCCGAACAGACTCGGCGCCAAGATCGGCATCTGGCCGGATTCGCACTGCGAAACGCTCGACCAGGTACTGGAACTCAGCCGCCGCGTGCACGAAGCCTATCGCGACACCGTTGTCGTCCAGCCCTATGTCCCCGGCCGCAACGCTCGCGCCAGCTTCCTCGCTGTGCGTCCGGATGCCGGTCCCGAAGCACTCGGCATCGTCTTCGTCGATTCAGGCGGGGATTTTCAGACTATGGACGATTCGATGGCGCTCTATGGCGACACCGGAGCCGCGGCCATCACCGAAGGCCGCTATTGCGAGCCCGAACTGCTCGTCGTCGCCGATACCCAGCCGGAGGCCGCGGCAAAAATCCGCGCCGTCGCCGTGCGACTCATGCAGGCGCTTGGCCTGCGCGACGTCTTCTCGATGGATTTCCGGGTCGAGGCGGACGACACAGTCCACCTCATCGAATTCGAGGTGTGTCCCGGCCTGCCCTGTTTCGATTTCCGCGCCTATTGCCGCTCGCAATGGGGCCTTGATCTGGCCGATGCAATGGCAGAGACGGCCGCGGCCCGACTTCTGCCGCGTGACTTGCTTGCGGCCTGCTAGGCCTTCGCCATGCAGATATTGGCCACACCCGAACTGATGAAGCCGAGCTTCTTCGCGGCGCCCTTGGACAGGTCGATCACCCGGCCCTTGATGAACGGGCCGCGATCATTGATGCGCACAATCACCGACTTGCCGTTCTTCTGGTTGGTGACCTTGAGCTTGGTGCCGAAAGGCAGCGTGCGATGCGCGGCGGTTAGATCGGCCGGATTCATCTGCTCGCCGGATGCGGTCTGGGAGTAGAGCGCATACCACGACGCGCTGCCGCATTGCGCCGAGGCCGGAGCCGTAAATGTGGCGACAAAGAAGGCCCCGCCCAGCGCGACGGCGCTGGCCGCGATTGTTCTTTTCGACATGTTTAAAGTCTCTCCGTAAGTAGGCCCGGTTCGGTGGGTACTTAACGATTAAGGCAGCAAATGCGGCGGAGGTCCGGCGGTTCCATGGCATCGATACACGTTTCGAAACACTTCGAAACACTGTGTCATGCTTGCGGAATATTTCCGATGACGCTGCGTCAACCGGCCAATATTCGATCAATCGCGACAGATGAGCTTGCCGTTGTTTTCAAGAGATAAATCTGCTCTCGAAGCATGCCCACCACTAGCCGCCGGACACACTTCATCGTCAGCCGCGGGCGGCGACGGGAAACGCCGGCGTAGAAGGTCGCGCTATCTCAGTTCGATTTCGATGAAGGCGTATTCGTCGTCATTGGCGCTGATGACGTCGTGCTCGACCCCTTCATTGCGGAAATAGGGCGCGCCCTTCTTCATCTCGGCGACGCTTTCGCCTTCCTTCGTCACTAGCTTCAGCCTGCCGTCCATCAGCGGCACGATGACATAGTCGTGTGCGTGGCGGTGCCAGCCGGTATTGTCGCCCGGCTGGAATCGCCACTCGGTGACGATCACCCGCTCATTGTCGATAAGCGTGGTCGCCTTGGCCGTTCCCGTCATGGTCCACCTCCATTCGATCTCCTCCATGGAGGCAGATAGGAGCGGTCGAAACTAAGGCCAGCGCGGGGAAAACGACACGCCAACAAAAAGCCCGGCGCAAAGGCCGGGCTTTTTCAAAGAGATTCCGTCCGAATCAGGCGACGTTGCCGCCGATCCAGTGCGACAGCGCGGTCTTGGGCAGCGCGCCGACCTTGATGTCGGCCACTTCGCCGCCCTTGAAGATCATCAGCGTCGGGATCGAGCGCACGCCGAACTGCGCGGCGAGCTCGGGATTCTCGTCGATGTTGAGCTTGGCAACCTTCACCTTGCCGGCGAGTTCGGTGGAGATCTCTTCCAGCGACGGGCCGATCATCTTGCACGGACCGCACCATTCGGCCCAGAAATCGACGACCACGGGCTCGGAAGCCTCCAGCACGTCGCTCTTGAAGTTGTTGTTGTCGACCTTCACGGTTGCCATGGACGGGACCTTTCGGTGTTTCGCGTAGCACAATATGTGGGGTGCGGCCGCCCACATTCAAGCAGCGTTTGTGTCACGCTGAGGTGAGTCGGGCAAGCGCTTCGTCGAGCGCGGCATCCGGCAGGGCGATCAGCCGGGGTGCTTCGGTGAAGAGCAGCGTCGCCGCGATTTTTTTGCCCGGATAGAGCGGCTGCAGCAGGGCGCGGTAAAGCGCCAGCTGGAGAATGTATGCCGACGGCACTTCCGAAAGCTGTGTTGGGGCAGGACGATTGGTTTTGTAGTCCACGACCATCACTTCATCATCCGTCACCGCCAGCCGGTCGATCATGCCGGAGACCAGCCGCTTGCGGCCGCGCACCTCGACCTCGCCCATGATGGCCACTTCCGCGCGCGAGCCCGGCGAGAAGATCGGCGCGAACCCGTCCGCACCGAGTATTCCCTCCACCTGGAGCCGCGCCATCTCGCGGTCCGTCTCGGACCAAGCGGGTACGGCGCGCGCAAGATATCGGCGGGCTGCAGCCTCGCGCTCCTCCCTGGGCATGTCAGGCAGCACCTGCAGCAGCTTGTGGATCGCCGAGCCGCGCGCC
>JAEYXI010000441.1 GCA_023428515.1 Pseudomonadota bacterium
CGTAGGAGCATGACGGCGAACAGCAGCACCGGAGAGGCCCGGACCGCGAACTGGTTGAGCCATGCGGCAAGCAGAACGCCGCCCAGCACGAGCGACACGACCATCGACCACGGCAGCGCTCTGTCGACCGCGCTCCAGAAGTCCTCGTTTTTCGCTATCACGAACCCGATCCCGAAGATCGTCAGCGTATGTGCGATGTTTGCCCAATCGCCCCACAGCGTGTGCGTGGTCGGGAACAACGGGTCGAGGACGAGCTGGTAGATCACGAAAGGAACCGTCGGGACCAACAGCAGGCGCCATGTGCCGCCTTGCTGCAGCCACGCGCATAGGCGCGCGCCCGGCACGGCGCTCATCCTTCTCAATACAGGCAGGCAGGCCGCCGCGATCAGCGTGTATAAAAGAATGTAGGCGACATACCAGAGGTGGTTCCAGGTCGGCGTGATGATCGAGAAGTCGCCGAAGCCGAGATATTCGGGATAGAAAGCGAGAAGGCCTGGCCCGATCTCGCCCTTGAAACGCAACTCGGCATAGGCTTGCGGCATGCAGATGACAGCCATGCCGAACGCCAGCGGCACGAAGAGACGCGCGAATCGCTCCGGCAGGAACGCCTTCATCGCCGTCTTGTCCATCGCGAACCGAACCGCCACGCCGGAGATCAGGAACAGGAGCATCAGCCGCCACGGATTGACCAACCCCATCGCCGGTTCGATGAAATGCGAGCTATAGCGGCTCTTCACGTGCCAGCCCCAGGTCACGTAGAACATGCCTACGTGGTACAGGATCAACATGCCGAACGCGAATACCCTCAGCCAGTCCAGATCATACCGCCGTTCTGGCTTTGCCGCGGAACAGGACATTGGCCGAGGCCGGACGGCCATCCGTTCACGGGGAAATGTTTCTGTCGCCGCCATGGCAGGCTTCCTTGCACTTGCCTTTTCGTATGAGCGACACATGCCCCCGAGCATTCTTTCAGGAAAGCATTCCGGTGCGGATGGCAGCTGGTTGGGGCAAGCGGCACGGCGCCGTGACGAGCGGCGACCAACGAGGGACGATCGGCGGCGGCATTGGGCGATTCCATGACCACTGACGTCGCCCCGGCCGAATCCGCACTTGATCGGCGTGTCGTCTGGCGCGCCTTCCTCATCGCACTCGCCTTCTTCCCGATAGTCGGCATCATCAACGCATTGTCGCTCATCACCGACGCCGAGCGAACGGATATCGCGCTGAACCCGCGCGAGCCCTTCATCCTCGAACTCACCAGCATGTCCGGCATCCTGATCGCATTCTTCTTCGTTGCATGGCTCGAAAGGCGCATGCCGCTGACGGCCGAGAGCTGGAAGCAGGCGCTTGCCGTCTACGCAGCCGGCAGCTTCGTCTTCTCCGCTCTCCATGTCGGCATAATGGTGCTCCTCCGCGAGGCGGCGTTCCCGATTTTCCTGGGAACCAGCTATTCCTTCTTCAGCGACATTTTCCGCGACGGCTTCTACGAATATCGCAAGGACTTGATGCCCTATGCGGCGATCATCGCCGTCCTCAGCATGAACCGGCAGATCGAGGAGAGCAGGATCGAGGCGGCAGCTGCCCGCGCTGATGCGCGCGAGACGGGCCGGCTCACCCTGAAGAGTGGCGGCCGCACCGTCTGGCTGGATGCCCGTTCGCTCGATTGGGCCGAGGCCGCCGGCAACTACGTGGAGGTACGCGCCAATGGCAATACGCACCTAGCCCGCATCAGCCTGTCGGCGCTGGCCAAACAGCTCGGCGATGCCGGCGTGGACGTCGCCCGGATCCACCGCTCCCGCATCGTCAACCGCGCCAAAATCTCCGAAATCGTGCCTTCCGGTGACGGCGATTTCCAACTCAAGATGGAGGACGGCTCGGAACTGCGCGGCTCAAGGCGCTACCGTCAGTCCCTGAAGAACTGAGCCATATCGGGGCGGCTTGCGCGGACCCGCCGTTCTGCTAAGCACCCGCCTGGAAATCAGCCAGGATGCAATTCATGTCGTCAGGGAAATCGCCAATCAGGCTCGGTATCGTCGGTGTCGGCAAGATCGTCCGCGACCAGCATCTGCCCGCCCTCGCCAAGGACAAGGATTACAGTCTGGTCGCCGCAGCGAGCCCGCACGCCACTGTCGACGGCATCCCTAATTTCAAGACCATCGGCGAGATGCTTGCTTCCGGCCTCGAGATCGACGCCGTCTCGCTCTGCATGCCGCCGCAGGTCCGTTACGACGCGGCGCGCGCCGCACTCGAAGCCGGCAAGCATGTCTTCCTGGAAAAGCCGCCCGGCGCGACGGTAAGCGAGGTCGAGGATCTCAAGGCGCTTGCCACGGAAAAAGGCGTTTCGCTCTTCGCCAGCTGGCATTCACGCTATGCGCCTGCTGTCGAGGCCGCCCGTACGTTCCTCGCTGCAACGACCGCCCACAAGGCGAGCTTCATCTGGAAAGAGGATGTCCGCAAATGGCATCCGGGCCAGGCGTGGATATGGGAAGCCGGCGGCTTTGGCGTTTTCGATCCCTTCATCAACTGTCTGTCCATCGTGACCCACATCCTTCCGCCGCTGCACATCACCCGCGCCGAGTTGGATTTCCCTGAGAACCGGGATGCGCCCGTTGCCGCGCGAATGGCGTTCGCCGGGCCGAACAGCCTTGCCGCTGACGCCGAGATCGATTGGCTGCAAACCGGCCCGCAGAGCTGGGATATTGTCGTCGAAACGGACGCCGGAAAAATGACCCTTTCCAACGGCGGCGCCAAACTCGCCATCGATGGCCGCATCGCGCATGAGGAGCCCGAGCAGGAATATCCGATGCTCTACCGGCGCTTTGCCGAGATCGTCCACGCGGGAAAATCCGACGTCGACATCGCGCCGTTGCAGCATGTCGCCGACGCCTTCATGCTCGGCAAGCGCAATGTCGTCGAGGCATTCTTCGACTGAGCCGGGTCAGGCGGCTTGCGCGATCTCCTCTGCGATCGCCAAGCTTGACGTCAGGCCCGGCGATTCGATGCCGAAGAGATTGACCAGCGAAGCAATGCCGTGCGTGGCGGCCGTCTGGATCATGAAGTCGGTGGTCGAGCCGCCCGGCCTCTCGATCTTCGGGCGGATGCCGGCGTAAGCCGGTTCCAGCGAACCATCCTTGAGCTCCGGCCAATAGCGCCGGATCGATGCATAAAAACCGTCGCCGCGACGGTGGTCGACGGCATAGTCCTCTCGGTCGATCCATTCCACATCAGGCCCGAACCGCGCCTGCCCACCCATGTCGAGAGTCAGGTGAACGCCCAGCCCTCCTGCTTCGGGAACCGGATAGATCAGCCGGCTGAAAGGCGACCGGCCGGCGAGCGAGAAATAACTGCCCTTGGCGAGATGCCGCGGCGGTATCTTCTCGCCCGGCATGCCGTGGAGACTCGCCGCCACGGCATGCGCGCCGAGCCCCGCGGCGTTGACCAGCAGCCTCGCCTTCAGCGCCATCGGCTCCGCTCCGCCGGCCTCGACCACGATGCCGTCGTGCTCGACCCGTCCGCCGACAACTGGCGTGTTGAGCGCCAGCACCGCGCCATGTGCTTCGGCATCGCCGAGCAGCGCGGCCATGAAGCCATGGCTGTCGATGATGCCGGTTGACGGCGAGAGCAGCGCTGCCACGCATGACAGTTCCGGCTCCAGTTGCCGCGCCTCTTGCGCCGATATCGGCCTGAGGTCGCTGACACCGTTCGCCTCGGCTTGCGCTCGGATCGCCTCGAGCTTCGGGCGCTCCGCCTCGCTCGTCGCCACGATCAGCTTTCCGCACCGGCTGTGCGGCACGGAAAAATCCTCGCAGAAGCGGTAGAGCATGTCCCGCCCGGCCACGCAGACGCGCGTCTTCAGCAGTCCGGTCGGATAGTAGATGCCGGCGTGGATCACTTCGCTCGACCGCGAGCTCACGCCCTGCCCGATCGAGCCGGCCGCCTCCATGATGACGACCTCACGCCCTGCTCTTGCGAGAGCACGCGCTGCCGCCAAACCCACCACGCCCGCGCCGATAACGATGCAGTCGACCGTCTCCATAGCGGCTGGGTTATTCCCTTACGATCGCGATCGCGAAGCCGTCATAGCCTTTGGCGCCGACGGTCTGGATCGCCGTCGCTTCGAGCCTGACTTCTTTCGCCAGAAAGGAGAAGGCCGCCCTCGCCCCTTCGACATTGGCATCGCCGCTGCGCTCGTCGATCACGGCGCCGTCGCGGACGACGTTGTCGCAGACGATCACGGTGCCAGGTCGCGATAGCCGCATTGCCCAGTTGAGATAGTTCGGATTGTTCGGCTTGTCGGCGTCAATGAAGACGAGGTCGAAGGGGGCCGCCTTTTCGGCGCCGAGCGCTTCCAGTGATTTCAGCGCCGGTCCGACGCGCAGGTCGATCCTGCCGGCAAGTCCTGCCATCTTGAAATTGATCTGCGCCACGTCAGCGTGGTGCTGTTCCAGTTCCAGCGTCACCACCTTGCCGTCTTCCGGCAGTGCGCGGGCCAGCCATATGGTGGAATAGCCGCCGAGCGTGCCGATCTCGAGGATGCGCTTTGCGTTGTTCATCTTCGCGAGCAGATAGAGCAGTTTGCCTTGGGCCGGCGAGACGTCGATCTCCGGCAGACCCCCGCTGCGGTTGGATCTCAGCGCTGCTTCGAGGGCCGTATCGGCAGGCAGCAGCTTTTCGGCGATATAGTCGTCGACGGCGCTCCAGGTTTTCCGGCTCATGGCTTCCTCCGCGAAATTGGTCCTTTCAAGCGATAGATAGCAAAAGGGGCCCGTTGCGGGCCCCTTTCAAGTCGTTTGTCGACCGCTGCCTCACTCGGCGGCGTTGGTCATGTCGGTGAGCATCGCGTCGGCCGTTTCCGCGCCGCTCGCCTTGCGGCGCTCGTCGAGGATCAGTTCGTCGCGCGACGTCGCGATGCGCCGGATCTGGCTCATCTGTCCGCCCGTACCGGCCGGGATGAGGCGGCCGACGATGACGTTCTCCTTGAGACCCTGGAGCATGTCGGTCTTGCCCGCGACCGCCGCTTCCGTCAGCACCCTGGTCGTCTCCTGGAAGGAGGCGGCCGAGATGAAGGACGGCGTCTGCAGCGAGGCCTTGGTGATGCCGAGCAGCACCGGCTGGCCTTCGGCGGGCTTCTTGCCCTCCTCGACCAGACGCTCGTTGA
>JAEYXI010000481.1 GCA_023428515.1 Pseudomonadota bacterium
GCGCGAAGGCGTGGCCCTGCAGCGCGTTGCAGCCGAGCGTCTTGAGGACGCGCGCATGCTCCATCGTCTCGACGCCTTCGGCCAGCACCTCGATGCCGAGCGACTTGCCGATGTCGATGATCGAGCCGACGAGCTGTCGCTGCGCCGGCGAATCGAGGATCGGCGTGACCAGTTGCCGGTCGATCTTCAGCCGCCGCGGCTTCAGCCTGAGCAGGCTGATGATCGATGCATGGCCCGAGCCGAAATCGTCGATCTCGATGTCAATGCCGAGCGCCTCGATCTGCTCGACGTTCCAGGTGAACAGCGCGTCGTTCTCGTCGAGGAAGATCGACTCCACCAGCTCGAACGAGATCGTGCCCGGCTTGATCGAGAGGTCGCGCAGGCTGCGGATCAGTTCCTCGTCGTGCAGGCGGCGCGCCGAGACGTTGACCGAGGCCTTCGGCACCTTGAGCCCACCTGCCGCCCAGCCGTCGAAGTCGGAGAGCGTCTGCTCGAGGATCATGCGGTCGATCGTGGCGACCACATTCAGCTCCTCGGCGATCTTCATGAAGTCGTTCGGCGGCAGCACGCCTTCGGTCGGATGGTTCCAGCGGGCAAGCGCCTCGACGCCGACGATGTCGTGGGTCGTGGCGTCGAACTGCGGCTGATACCAGGCGACGAACTCGCCACGCTCCAGACCCGACAATATCTCGTCGGCGACGCGCTTGGTGGTGACGATCTCCGCCTGCAGCTGGTCGTTGAAGAACTGGTGGCGGTTGCGGCCCCGGCTTTTCGCCCGGTAGAGCGCAAGATCGGCGTTGACCAGCAGCCGGCGCGGATCGGCGAGCTGATCGAGATCGCAGGCGATGCCGATCGACACGCCAAAGCGGCACTCATGGCCGTGATAGGGCACCGGCTGGTGCATCTCCTCGATGATCCGATCGGCCAGTCCGGCTAGCAGCTCGGCCCAGCGCGGCTTGTCGGCCTCGGCGATCCGGCAGAGCACCATGAACTCGTCGCCGCCGACGCGGGCGACGAAATCCCCTGGGCTGAGGTTCGCCTTCAACACCTGCGCGGCATGCACCAGCATGGCGTCGCCGGCGGCGTGGCCGAGCGTGTCGTTGATCTGCTTGAAGCGATCAAGGTCGAGGTGCAGCAGGCCGGCACGCTCGCCCTCGTCGAACTTATCGATATGGGTGGCCAGCACCTCGTCGAGATAGCGCCGGTTAGGCAGGCCGGTCAGCGAATCATGCAGCGCGTTGAACTCGATGCGTTCCTTGGCCGCCTCCAGCTCCGCGTTGCGCGCCTCGGTCAGCATGTTGGCGCGCCTCAGCTTCTCGGCGAGCGTCACATCATCCGTCACGTCCCAGTTGACGCCGACGATCCGCACGACCCCGTTCGTATCTGTGTAGGCCTTGGCGCTTTCCCGGAGGTGCCGTATGCGGCCATCCGGAAGCAGCAACCGGTATTGCGTCTGGAACGCGTCACCCGAGGTGGCGACGCGCTCGGTCTCCGCCAGAACACGGCCGATGTCGTCCGGGTGGATGGCGCGTTCCCAATGCTCGTATTTGCGCGAGCCTCCATCCGGAGGATAACCGTAGAGCTGGTTCACCCGGTCGTCCCAGAACAGATCGTTCGTCTCGGTGTTGAGTTCCCAGACGCCGATCTGCGAACTGTCGAGCGCCAGCTTCAAGCGCCGCGACAGCTGCTCCAGCTCGATCTCGCGGCGGCCGAGTTCGCCGACATTCTTCAGCCGCTCGTCCATCAGGCGGCCGGTGAACACGGTCGGGATGAGGATCAGCGCGCCGGCCGCAAGGATCGCCAGCCTGAGCATCCAGGCGTTGGGCGGCGTCTGGTCCCAGCCTGCCTTCGGCACGGCGGCCATCTGCCAGGAGCCCGACGGCAGGACGACGTCGGCGGTCACCGGCCTGTTCGTCATGATATCGTCGCTGCCGAAGAAGCGCTCGCCGCTTTGCCCCATGCCGTCACGGCCGGAAATCGCGATGTCGAACGGCAGGGCCGCTTCGAGCAGGCCGCTGTCGCGATAAAGCCGTTCCAGATCGACCACCGCCGAGACGATGCCCCAGAAGCGCTTGCCGCCGTTGGGGCTGTCGACGAAGACGGGAAAGCGGCCGATGAAGCCGCGCCCGCCCTGCACGAGGTCGACCGGTCCAGCGAGCACGAGGTGCCCGGTGTCGCGGGCGCGCAACGCGGCCTCGCGCTGTTTCTCGTTCTGCCGGTAGTCCAGCCCGAGCACCTCCTCGTTTCCCTCGAGCGGATGCACAAGCGTGACGACGAGGTCGGGCGCGGCGACGATGTTGCGTATTTGCGAGGCCTCGGCGAGCAGATTGCCGGCAAGCTGCGAGAAGCGGCGCTGGTTCATGCCGGGTTCGGTCGCCAGCGTGACGACCAGCCCGCGCACGAGCTGGATGTTGCTGTTGACGTTGCCCTCGAGCTTCGCCCGGATCAGGCTGACCTGGGCGAGCACTTCGGCGCGCAGCCGCTCCTCGTTGAGGCGATGGTTCTGATGCTCGGCAAACAGCCCCGCGACGACGATGACAAGCAGCGCGAGCGCGGCTGGCACGTTCGTCGGTCTGGCTATCAGGCGCAGCATGCTGCGCAGGGCGTCTAGCATCGCTCCCAAGTCACACCGCCTACGGCCGTTCGGCGTAAAAAACCACGGGACGCTAGGACAGACTCTTTAAACAGCGCCTTAAGAAAATGAACTGATTGCAATAAGTCGCAATAAGTCGTCCCGCTTTTAGGTTTAGCGCTTCAGCGTCCTTTTGGCGAGCGGAACCGAATATTCTCGAATTTCTTCAAACCTGAAGTTTAAGCGAGTTGCAGGCCTGCCGTTACGGCAGATGCCGCGCTTGAGACTGATCTCTCCGGCACCCAAGCATTCGGGCAGCCGGAGCAGTCTTGTTGGCTCAGGACATGATGACGAAGTCCTTGCCCGACTTCGTCTCGGGTGAAAGCGGCGCGTCGGTGAGGATCATCACCATGCCCGGATGCATCTTCGTCTTGAGCTGCTCGACGAAGGCGGTCTCGGCGGTCAGCCTGCCAAGCGCGCGCTCCTCCGGCTGGAAGGTACCGTCCTCGTCCGTGTGATGGGTGATGGCGACCCATTTCATGCCTTGCGCGCCCTGGTCTGCGCCCTGCAGCACGAAGACATGGTTGCCGAGCGGCTCCGGCCCCTTGATCTCAAGGGCGGCGGTCGCGATCACGTTCGAGTCCTGGATTAGCTCGATCTTCCTGTCGGCCGACGAGGCGATGACCGAGGTCACCGGGTTCGCCTCGGCTTCCGTCCAGTCGGCAGGCTGCTTCTTCGCGGCCAGCCCGGCTTCCACGTCCTGGAATTCGGTCTCGGCATAGCCCGACAGCACCATGCCCGGATGCGTCAGCTCCCACGGATCGGAATGGCTGCCGGCGATGATGACCGGCGTGCCGAGATGCGTCACCTCGAAGAGCTTCGTCGAAAAATCGAACGGCAGCCGCACGCAGCCATGCGAGGCCGGATAGCCAGGCAGGTTTCCGGCATGCAGCGCGATCCCCGACCAGGTCAGCCGGTTCATGTTCGGCATCGGCGCGTTGTTGTAGGTCGAGGAGTGGTGGTTCTTGTCCTTCTGCAGCACGACGAAGACACCTGTCGGCGTCGAGTGTCCGGGCTTGCCGGTCGAGCAGGTCGAGACCGCGATGCGGACGCCGTTTCGATAGACGTGCACCAGCTGTTCGGGCAGCGAGACGACCACCGCGACCGGCCCCGTCGGTTGGCGGTCCGGATGCCAGGTGAATTCGCCTGGCTTGAGATCGGCGATCTCCTTCAGCACTTCCTGCCCGACCGTCTCGGCGGCGATCAGGCTGACGCCGACGACCAGCCCGCCGGCGAGAAGCTCGCGCCTGTTCAAATTCCGCAACCGTTCCATGGGCATCCGAATCTCCTGACGCAGCGTCGCTTCAGCGAACCGCTTACCGGATTTTTCGCAGCTTAGGAATCCTGGCCGTGCCGGTCACAATTCCTTCTCCGCCAGCTCGCGGAACGCATCCGGCACCGAGCTTGACGGCATCAGCGCGACGGAGGCATAGCCCACCGCCTCCCAGCCGAAGCGGTCGCGGATCCTGTCGACCGCGCGGTCGGCGGTGAAGCGCGCCAGGCCCCGGCTGCTGCCTGGCCTCAATCGCTCGTCGGCGAGGCCAAGCGGCAGGTCGAGCTGCAGGCCGTCGCGCTCCTCGAGATGCGATACCGAGATGGCCAGCAGCGTGATCGTCCGCTCGGCCGGGTGGTCGGCGAGCGCCGCGCGCACCAGCTCCTCGGCGATCTCGGCCAGCATGGCAGTCGCAGAGATCGGCTGGTCGAGCGTGATGGAGCGGGTCACGGCGCGCATGTCGGCGAAGCGCACCCGTACGGTAACCGTTCGACCCGGCCGCGACTTCGCCCTCAGTCGTGTCGCGACCCGGTCGGCGAGATGGAGCAGGGTCGGGCGGAACACTCTTTCCCTGGCCGGCTTGTTGCCGATCGCCGACTGCGCGCCGGCCGAATGCGCCCGCCTTTTGGTGACGATCGCGCGCGGGTCCCGGTTCCAGGCGAGCGCGGCGAGCTTCTCGCCCGCCGCATGCCCAAGCAGCCGCTCCAGCGACCATCCCGGCGTCTTCGCGAGCTGGCCGATCGTGGTGACGCCGCTTGCCGCAAGCTTGGCTTCGGTCACCGGGCCGACGCCCCACATCAGCCCGACCGGCAGATCATGCAGGAAAGCAAGCTCCGTCGCCGGGTCGACCACCACCAAGCCGTCGGGCTTCGCCACCTGCGAGGCGATCTTGGCGAGATGTTTCGTGCGGGCGACGCCGATCGAGATCGGCAGGCCGAGCTCGTCGCGCACCCGCCGCCTAATCGTCCGTGCGATCGTTTCCGGCGATCCGAACAGATGCGTGCAACCGGCGACGTCGGCAAAGGCCTCGTCGATCGAGATGCGCTCGACCAGCGGCGTGAAATCGCCGAGCACGCCGATCGCCGCATCGCCCAGCCGCTGGTATTTTTCGAAATGCCCGCCGACGAAGATGAGCCCGGGGCAGAGTTCCCTGGCACGCCGTCCCGGCATGCCGCCATGCACGCCGAAAGCCTTCGCCTCGTAGGAGGCGGCAAGCACCACGCCGCCGCCGACCGCGATCGGCTTGCCCCGCAGCGAGGGGTCGAGCAATTGCTCGACGGACGCGTAGAAGGCGTCGAGATCGGCATGAAGGATGGTCGCCGCAGTTTCCATGAATGACCGCCGGCTGTTCAGAACAAAAAGAGAACATCAATCGGTAACTGTCAAGCCGGTTCGCGTCCGCGGCGCCCGATCCCCGTGTCGCGGTCAGTCGATCTTCTCTCCGGGGTAGACGCCCCACAGCCCGGTCTGCTTGAGGAAGCCGGAGAACGTCCCCACCGCCACCTTGCACCAGCTTCCGTCGCAGCTCAGGAGGTCGACCAGCACCCGAGGCTCGAGCAAGGCGATGCCGCCTTCGCTCGCGGGCCTGGTCCTCAGCGGGACGTTCAAGCCCTTCGACCATGGAGCCACGAGCGCGGTCCTGCGCCCCGAAAGCAACGGCCCGAAGACCCAGCCCTGATTGCCTTCCCAATCGCGGATCCGCCGCCAGTTGCCGTACTCCTGATAGATTTCGACCGGCAGCCGGGGCTTCACATAGGTCCATTCCACCGGATAGGCGGTGCCCGGCCCGACCCGCACATTGACGCGCTTTGCCTTGAGGGAGGCGTATCGCGGCAACGGCAATCCGCTTGGACCGACCCGGGGAGCGGCTCCGGCAAGCGCTGTCCCGATCAGCACGAGCGTCGCGGCGACGGCCGATGCGGCACAGCGCCTGAGGGTATTCGTCAACCCGTGGCGGCGCGCTTTGCCGGCTCCTCTCGAAACTGTGTTCACCGCGTGTCCTTTCTTGAACTCATGCATCGGTTCACCGTGCTTAATCTCGCATTGTGAATGAGGGGAATAATCCCGTTACAGAGAGAAAGGATAAGAAAATGGTCGAGAAGGAGACGCTCTCGCAACGTTGGGACAATTACCAGCCGTCCAAGGCGCTGTGGCTCTGGAGCACTGTCGGCGCCGTGATCGCCACGATGATCGTGGGCTTCACGGCCGGCGGCTGGACGACCGGCGGAAGTGCGGCTGTGATGGCCGAGAAGGCCGCCCGCGACGCACGCGCCGAACTGGTCGCTTCGGTCTGCATCGAGAAATTCGTCGCCCAGTCGGACGCGACGGCAAAGTTCGCGGCCCTGAAGGAAGCGTCTTCCTGGCAGCGCGACGAATTCATCGAGGAGGGCGGCTGGGCCACGCTGCTTGGCATGGAGAAAGCCGTCCCCGGCGCGGCAAGCGCATGCGCCGACCAGTTGACCGCAATGGAAAGCCTCCCGCCGCGCGAGGTTGACATCACGCCGGCTACCACGGACAGCTGACGGCTCCGCACATTCGACGCTGGGGGATCCCTCCCGGCGTCGCCGCGGCAGCAGGAGACATGGCGACGATGTCCAGCTTGAATTCGCTGCGCGCGCTGGCGCTTGCCGCCATGGCCTCTAGCCTGCTGACGCCTGCCTTGGCGCAGGAGCGCATGGTGATCCACACCGACGACGCCAAGCGAAGAACCTGCCCCTCCGAGGAATGCGGCATCATCGGGCGGTTCTTCTCAGGAGAATCGGTCCTCGTCTATGAAAGCGCCAACGGCTGGTCCCGCGTTTCGCGCTACTATACGGCCGGATGCCATGACGGCCGCTCGGCCTTCGTCGAAGTCGGGCACAGCGAATGCACGAAAGCCAACGGCATCGTGCAGGGGGAATTCGCGGAATGGGTCAAGTCCGCCTTCCTGGCGGCGGACGCCGAAGGCTAGGCGCCCCACCCGCCGCATCGGCATAGCAACTACGACGCATCCAGATCGAGCAGCGCGATCCCGAGTTCAGGCCTCTTCTTTCGGCAGAGATGCTCGGGCGTCTCTGTCACCATCACTTCTAGCGTCGGACGCACGATCCCTTCGAGGAAATGGCCGCCGCGCGTCGAGCCGTCGGACAGGCCGAGCACGGCGTGCAGATGCACGCTGGCCTTGCCGTCCCCATCCTGGCCGATGTCGCCCAGCATGCTCAACACCTCGCACTGCGCATCGACAGGGATGCGGCGATAATCCTTCGAGCCGAAGTCGAACCAGCCGACCACGGCCTTCTCGAAGGCGCCGATGGCGGAGACCGAAGCGCCCTTGATGCCTTCGTCCGCGGCGAAGTCCCGGATCACCGAAAACGCCTCCTCGCCGGGATCGAGCACCAGTGCAAACAGCCTGACGCCGTCGGCTTCGCTCAATAGCTTCGATTTCATCGGCCGCTCAGTGATGCGCGTGGTGGTCGGCGTTGCGCTTGCGGGTGGCGGCCGCCTTCTTCGCCGAAGCGGAGCGCGCCGCCGCCGAGCGCGAGGCGGAAGCCTTGCCTCCCATTTCGCCGCCCTTGTGCGCGGCGGGATTGCCGGTGTGCTTGCCGCGGCCGGAGCCGCCCGCCTTCTTGCCGCCGCCATCGTCCTTGTTGACGGTCGCCCAGGCCCGGCGTTCGGCTTCCTTCTCGGACACGCCGCGCTTCTCGTAGCCTTCCGCGATATGGTCGGCCTTACGCTCCTGCCTGTCGGTATATTTCGATTTGTCGCCACGGGGCATTTTCGCCTCCTCTGTTGGTTGACCGACACCAACGGCAGCGAAGGCGCATCGTTCCCGGCGGCGGGAGGTACAGGCCGATAGGCTGGGCGTCTGTCAGACCTGCCGCATGCCTCCGTCGACGCAAAGCTCGACGCCGGTGATGAAGCTCGCCTCGTCGCTGAGGAGAAAGAGCGCGGCGGCCGCAACCTCCCCTGGACGCGCCAGGCGGCCGAGCGGGATGTGCGCGATGAGTGATGCGCGCACATCGTCCGACACCGTGGCGAACATCGCCGTGTCGGTGGGGCCCGGGCTCACGACGTTGACGCGCATGCCGCGCGGCGCGAGTTCCGCGGTCCAGGTGCGCGCATAGGAACGCAGGGCAGCCTTGGTGGCCGAGTAGGTGCCGTAGGAGGGCACGCCTGCCGCATCCACGGCCGAGCCGACCAGCACGACGGAGCTGCCCGCCCCCATGAGGCCGACCGCCGCCTGAAGCGCCAGCACCGAGCTGCGGACATTGACCAGGAAATTCCGTTCGAAATGCTCCGGCGTTTCGTCCGAAAGCAGCGCCGGTTCCGAGATCCCCGCATTGACGACCAGCGCATCGATGCGCCCATGCGCGTCACGCACCGTCTCGATGGCTGCCGACACGTCCCCAGGCACGCCGGCGTCGGCGACGATGCCGCGCGCCCCGCGGCCAACCTTCCTGGCCGCCGCCTCGACCTCCTCGGCATGCCGCCCGGTGAGAAACACCTGAGCGCCCTCGGCCGCCAGACGCTCCGCTATTGCCAGGCCGATGCCCTTGGCGCCGCCCAGCACCAGCGCGACCTTGTCCGTCATTCGGGCCATCGCAAAATCCTCCCGCGCCGATCATGGCACGCCGGTTGCGCGCCGCCTATCCGGGCTTTCATTGCGGGATCCGGATCAGGCCCTCGACCTAGGGCCGGATTGCCACTTCGCCTTCCAGGCGAGTCATATCGAAGTCGGTGATCAATATGTCGATCCGCAGCTGCCAGTTTCCCGGCAATGGCAGGACAACGTCGTCGGCGCGCCATGTCCCGTCGCCCGGCTTCTCGGCCTTGCGCTTGAACGGCTCGATACCGGCAGCCGGATTGGAAAAGACGAAGGTCACTTCCTTCGCGTCGAGCGCCCCGAAGTCGCCCGTCATGATGATCGCGGACACGGCGACCGGGCCGGCCCGCCCGGGCGCCACGGTGACGTCCGCCATCGCCTTGGCGCCGTGGAGATGCGTCATGGCCGGCTGCGCCGCGGCGGCAGCGAGCGCCCGGGGCGGCGGCGTGAAACGCCACGCCGCAACGGCGCCGAGGATGAGGAGCATGAGCAGCGTCTCCGCCAGGATCGACCGCACCAGCCGGCGTTCGGCGAGCGCCTCGCCGCCCATCACGCGTGCGGTGAACTGCCAGCGGTTCACCGCGACCAGGGCGAAGAGACAGAGCAGCAGAAAGAGCTTGATAAGCAGCACCGACCCGTAGGCCGTCGCGCAGAGCGCCGCCGGCCGCTCGACCTGCACTACGGCCAGCACGACACCGGCAAGGACCAACACCGCCAGGACCGCCGGGATCACAGCCGAGAATCTTTTCAGTGCGGTAACCCGTCCTTCCTCGCGCCGCAACATCGCCAGCGCCAACGGAGGAAGCGCGCCGATCCACACCGCGATCGCCACGGCATGCAGAAACACCATCGGCCGCATCAGCCATTGCGGCGAGGCGGCGCTCGCATGCCCGCTGGAGGCGAGCGCCAGCCCTATGCCGAGCAGCGCCGCGCCGGCCGATACCTGCCCCAGGATTCCGCCGGCCGACAGGCCCATGGCGGCAAGCACCCCGGCTGCCAGCGCCACGATCACCGTATATCCGTAGCTGGTGCCCAGACCGGCCGACCAGACCGCTGGCTGGGTAATACTTCCCATCGGCGCGCCCAAGGCATCGAGCCCCTGGAAGCCGAGCGACAGGACCGCGCCGGCGATGCCGACCGCCAACGCTGCTGCCGCCACATGCCTGCCGCCGTCGATATCAGGCAGGAATATGCGCCGCGAAAAGACGCCGCCGATGCCGAAGAACAGGCCGGCGTAGAGCGCAACCTTGGATGCCCAGAGCCAGCTCCGCACTTGCCAGTCGACCCCCTCCTCGACCCGCGGCGCTTCGGTGCTCGGCGCGCCGATGGAAAAGATGACGGAGCCGCCAACCGGATGGCCGTCTTCCGACACGACGCGCCAACTCAGCACATGCGTTCCGGTTCCGAGGCCGGACGGCGTCTCGATCTCCACCGTGCGGTCGCGCAGTACGAAGCCGGTCAGCGGAATGGACGCGCCATCCGGTTTGACCAGCGCGAGCGACAATGGCGAGACCGGCTCGCTGAAGCTCAGCGCGAGGATCGCCGGCGCGGCCTGCACGACCGAGCCGTCCCGCGGCTCCGATGCGGTGAGCGAAGCGTGCGCGGCCGCCGCGACGGCGCTCGCCAACAGCGCCAGGAGCGCCAGGACGCTCCGCCGCAGGATACCGTGATTGATCGGCAGCAGAAATCGCATGCGTGTTCTCCATATGCGACGGCGCGCCCTAGGCGCGCCGTCGTCCGTGCCGATCAATGGCCGCCGGTCTTTTCCAGCAGCTTGACGCCGGGCGCGGGCAATTCGAGATCGTCGCTCGTCTGGCCGGGTTCGGGAATCTCGATCCAGCGCTCGGCCGCGCCTTCGGGGCATTCCTGCACGACCGGGAAGTAGATCGTCTCGCCCACTTTCAACTCGCCTACGAAATAGCCGCGCAAGACGAATTCGTCATACTCGTCGTCGCCGAGATTGCCGCCGCTCCACACCACCTCCTTTACGCCTTCGCTGGTGGGCGTGCCGTAGTAATCATAGGACTTCGCATAGGCGCCGCGCACCTTTTCCAGCGTCCAGCCGGGCTTCGGCTGCGGCTTGACCGAGATCACCCCTTCCGGGATTTGCACGTGCACGACATTGGTCGGCTTGCCCTCGCAGCCGTGCGGAACACGAAATACCGCTTTGTAGGTCGAGCCGACCGGTGCCTCGCCGGTCTCGAGCGACACATGGGCGAATGCGGGACCCGCGGCGAGCAGGAGGGCCGCGGTGGCGGACAGATATGTTCTCATGGTTGTTTTCCAAAAATACCGGCACGGCCGGCTTGTCTCTGACATGCTTCGGATGCGCGCTCGCAGACCGGCCTTCGCCGGCCGGGCGCGCGTTTGGCTGGTCGGCTAGACCGCTTGGACTGCGGCGGCCGCCTTCGGTTGATCAGCTTGTCAGAGGAGGAGCGCGCGGACTGCCCGGATTATGATCGGCAGGCTTGAGCGATATCTGGCGCGGGGCGGCATGGGCGACGCCGCGCGGCATCGGCGGGTGAACCAGCCCGGCAGTTGCATCGGCAGGCACGGCAAGCGCATGTGCGATGCCGGCGCAACCCAGCATGCAGCAATCGGACGGCTTGGAGTGGCCCCCGGTAGGTCCCGGCACATGCCCGTCGGCGCTGGTGATGCAGAGCGGATTGCCGAAGGCATCCAGCATGGGCGCCTGCGGCGCCGCCGAGGCCCAGGCGGAGAATACGGACTGCAGGACGAGCACCGCCGCCGCGACCAGCGCGACCGCGAAGCGTCGATCATGCTTCCTGAATTCCAAATCCCACCTCCGTGGCAGATTCGGTAGCATAGTCCCGGCACGCGAGGGAACTTCTGTCGGATGCGGCAAAAGCGCAGCTCGGCCAGGCTTCGCCTACCGGCCCACTCCCTTCAGCCTGTACAGCGCCTCGAGCGCCTCCTTCGGCGACATCTCGTCCGGATTGATCGAGGCCAGGGCCTCCGCGAGTGGGTCGGCTTTCGTCGCTGCTGGCGTCTCGCGACGCATCGCTGCCGAGAACAGCGGCAGGTCGTCGACCAGCTTCTCCGCCTTGCCCGACGTCTCGCCGCTTTCGAGCTGCGCCAGCACGTCCTTGGCGCGGGAGACCACCGCCGCGGGTAACCCCGCCAGCCGCGCCACCTGCACGCCGTAGCTGCGGTCGGCCGCGCCCTTCGCCACTTCGTGCAGGAAGACCACGTCGCCTTCCCATTCCTTGACGCGCATCGTCACATTGTGAAGCCGGCTCAATTTTCCTGATAGCGCCGTCATCTCGTGGAAGTGGGTGGCGAAGATGGCGCGCGCCTTGTTCTTCTCATGCAGATATTCCACCGCCGCCCAGGCTATCGACAGTCCGTCAAAGGTCGCGGTGCCGCGCCCGATCTCGTCGAGGATGACGAGGCTTTTCTCACCGGCCTGGTTGAGGATCGCGGCCGTCTCCACCATCTCGACCATGAAGGTCGAGCGTCCCCGCGCCAGATCGTCGGACGCGCCGACGCGTGAGAACAGCCGGTCGACTACGCCGATATGGGCGGAGCGCGCCGGCACGTAGCTTCCCATCTGCGAGAGGATGGCGATCAGCGCATTCTGCCGGAGGAAGGTGGACTTACCGCCCATGTTGGGTCCGGTCAGCAGCCAGATCGCGCCGTTCCTGGCGCCGTTCTCCGGCGAGAGGTCGCAGTCATTGGCGACGAAAGGCGCTTCCGCCTGCCGGCGCAGCGCCTGTTCCACCACAGGATGCCGGCCGCCTTCGATGGCAAAGGCGAGGCTGTCGTCCACCTGCGGTCGTGCATAGTCTTCAGCCAAGGCCAGGCAGGCGAGCGCCGCCGACACATCGAGCACACTGAGGGCCTGCGCGCCTGCGCGGATCTCCTCCGCAGCGGCGACCGCCTCCGACACCAGCCTCTCGAAGGCCGCAAGCTCGATGGTCAGCGCGCGGTCCGCTGCGTTGGCGATCTTGCTCTCCAGCCCGGCCAGCTCTGTCGTGGTGAAGCGCATCGCGTTGGCCATGGTCTGGCGGTGGATGAAGCGGCCCTTCAGCTCGTCGGTGCCATTCATCGCGGCCTGATGGTTAGCGGTCACCTCGATGTAGTAGCCGAGCACGTTGTTGTGCCGGATCTTCAGCGACCTTATGCCGGTCTCCTCCTGAAGGTCGCGCTCCATGCCGAGGATGATTCTTCGCGACTCGTCACGCAGGCCGCGCGCCTCGTCGAGACCGGCGTCATAGCCTTCGCGCACAAAACCGCCGTCGCGCTTCAACAGCGGCAGCTCGTCGGCCAGCGCCGTCTCCAGATGC
>JAEYXI010000599.1 GCA_023428515.1 Pseudomonadota bacterium
GGACTGCGTGGTGCCGGTCTTGCCGGCCGAGCGGATCGTCGGCAGCGCGGCGCGCCGCGCCGTACCGCGCTCGGGCACCTCGACCATCATCGAGTTCAAGTAGCGCACGGCGAGCGGCGAGAGCACGCGCTTCGGCTTGTCGCCGTCCTTCTCCCAGTCGTAGAGGACGTCGCCGGAGCGCGACTGTATCTGCGTGATGCCGTGGCGCAGCCCCGCCATGCCGTCGTTCTGGAAGACGCTGTAGCCGGTCGCCTGGTCGAGCACGGTCATGCCGGAGATGCCGAGCACCATGGTCTTGTGCGAACTGACGGTCGATTCGACGCCCATCGCCTCGGCCATCGCCTTGATCGGCGGGATGTCGAGGTAATCCTTGGCGAGCCGGACCGGCACGGTGTTGATCGACTTCACCAGCGCGGTCTTGAGGTCCATGCCGCCGCCGTAGCTGCGCGCATAATTCTTGGGCGCCCATTTGCCCCAGACGATCGGGCCGTCGGAGACGACCGACTCGGGCGTGAAGCCGTGCTCCATGGCGACCGCGTAGACATAGGGCTTGAACGAGGAACCGGTCTGCCGCAGCGCCTTGGTGGCGCGGTTGAACTGCGACTGCCCGTAGTCGCGGCCGCCGACCATGGCGCGCACCGCGCCGCCGGCTTCCATGACCACCATCGCGCCTTCGGTGACGCCGTATTCCTTGCCGTGCTGGCGCAGATTGTATTCGACCGATTCTTCCGCGGCGCGCTGCAGGTTCATGTCGATCGTGGTGCGCGCGACCATCGAACGCACGCCCGACTTGGCGGTGAGGCGCTTCGCCTCCTCGAAAGCCCAGTCGAGGAAATAGTCGGGCGTATTGCGGTTGCCGCGGTCGACGATGTCGGCGGGATGGAGGCGCGCCTGCAGCACCTGGCCGTCGGTCATGAAGCCGCCCTGCACAAGGTTGGTGAGCACGACGTTGGCGCGCGCGCGGGCGGCAGGAAGGTTCGCATGCGGCGCGTATTTCGCCGGCGCCTTGAACAGGCCGGCGAGCATGGCGGCCTCGGCGAGGTTCAGATCCTTGACCGACTTGCCGAAATAGAAGTCGGCCGCCGCGGTGATGCCGAAGGTGCCGCCGCCCATATAGGCGCGGTCGAGATAGAGCTGCAGGATCTCCTTCTTGGAGAGGTTCACCTCGAGCCAGACGGCGAGGAAGGCTTCCTTGACCTTGCGCTCGATGGTGCGCTCGTTGGACAGGAAGAGGTTCTTGGCGAGCTGCTGCGTCAAGCTGGAGCCGCCCTGCACGACTGAGTTGGCGCGCACGTTCTCCGACATGGCGCGGATGAGGCCGAGAACGTCGATGCCGTAATGCTCGAAGAAGCGGCGGTCCTCGGTGGCGAGCACGGCCTTGATGACATGGTCCGGCATCTCGTCGACCGGCACGGATTCGCGCTGGATGATGCCGCGCTGGCCGATCTCGTTGCCCTGACGGTCGAGGAAGGTGACGGCGAAGTCGTCCTGCGCGCGCCAGTTGCCCTCGGTCTCCTCGAAGGCCGGCATGGCGAGCGCCAGCATGACCACGGAGCCGGCCGCACCCATGGTGAAACCTTCGCCCAGAAGCTCGAAGAAGACCCGCTTCCAGCCGGTGTAGCGGAAGCGGCGAAAGAATATGGTGAGCGTTTCCCAGATCTCGCTGGCCTTGAAGCCGATCTCGTAGAACAGGGAATCGATCCACGCGTCGATCGCCATGAGGCGCGTGGCTTTGGGACTCTTCGGTTTGCGCGGCAAGGGACGGTTCATGGTCGACGATTCACTCGGCGGCGTCCGGCTCGGGCTTACGGTCGAGAATGAAAGTCTTTGGAGGCGATTTCAGGGCGACGCCCGCCCTGCGCCCCGATGCCGTCTTGTCACCGATTTTTGCCGTCGCGGCAAGGGGAATCGGGACCTATCCCGGTCCACCATGCGGATTCTGCATGGCTATGGCAGATGAGGCACTGTCGGCGCGCCGTTACGCCGGAAGGCTTGCGGAGGAGCGCCGAAACGCGCCCGGAAGGCGGCGTTGAAGGTGGAAAGATCGCCAAAACCCTCGCCATAGGCGACCGCAGAGACCGGTTCGGGGCCTGAAAGCAGCCTCAGCGCCGTGCGGCGAAGCCGGGTGCTCAACAGGAATTGATAGGGCGTGAGGCCGACCGTCCGGCGGAATATGCGCAGGAAATGGAATTTGCTGGCGGCAGCGACGGCGGCAAGGCGGTCTAGATCGAGCGGCTCGGCCGAATGGTCCTCGATGTGCCTGACAGCCCGGCTGACGCGGCGGGCGTCCTGCGCCGAAACGTGCTGCGGGACGGGCACCGCGCCGGAAAGCACCCGCAACGCGGCAGCGACGAAGCCGACCAGCCCTTCCTCGATGCGCAAGGGATCGCGTTCACGTCCAAGTGCTTCGAGAAACACGCTCTGGCGGAGGAAGGAGCGGTCGGAGGGCAACATGGCGGTGGAAAAGCGGAAGCGCGCCGAATCTGCGGCGGTCGCCGCGACCTCGCCGAAATAGTCGGTCGAGAACTGCACGGAGATGCAGCGGTCGCCGACGCCGTGCTCGTGGCCGCACTGGAAGCAGGCGCCGTGATTGCCGAGCAGCAGCGCGCCGGGATGGAGCAGTGCCCGGCCGGTGTCGGCCCTGTAAGTGAAGGTGCCGGAAACGACTGATGAGAGCGAGACCGCGCCGTGACGCTCCTCATAGGGCCGGTCGCCGGGACCGGAATGGCAGACGAACTCGTTGAACGACCAGCCAGTGCCGGCCGCGATGCGGCGGGAGGCGGTCGCCGGTCTTTCGGCTTTGGATGCGGCACGGCTCATGCCTGAAAATAGCAATTTTCCCCAAGCGCCGGGAGCAGCCGGGGTGCAGGCTCCTGACATAAGGGCGGCAGTTGAGCTACCCGGTTTTTGGAGAAAACGATGATCAACCATGTGTCGATCGGCGTGCGAGACGTCGCCCGCTCGAGGAAGTTCTACGACGCGGCGCTGAAGCCGCTTGGCTACAAGCTGCTCAGCGACGGCGAGACGTCGCTGGGTTACGGCAACGGGTCGGTGGCGCTGTGGGTGCAGAAGAGCGACAGCCCGGTGGCCCCGGACATGGCGTCGGGCCTGCATTTCTGCTTCGACGCGCCGAGCCGGAAGGCGGTCGCGGAGTTCCACAAGGCAGCGCTCGGCGCCGGTGGCCGGGACAACGG
>JAEYXI010000616.1 GCA_023428515.1 Pseudomonadota bacterium
CATCGTCATGTTCGAGAAGTCGGGCCTCTCGCGCTCGCAGCTCGTGTTCGACGATTCCCGCGACATGAACCTTACCGGTGTCATGTACCTGCCGAGCCGCGACGTGACGTTCAATTCAGGCTCGCGCCTCAACAACAAGAAGATGACCATCATCGTCAACACGCTGATCCTCAATGGCACCCGCTGGAACCTCGAGCCGGCCACTGACGACATCATGTCCGGCACCGTGAAAACGGTCCGCCTCGTCGAGTGATCGGCATGGGGGTGGAAATCGCGCCCATGCGGCGACATCTTTAGGCTTGATCGTTATCAGAGGTTCGCGCCGCTCAAGCGGTAGAGTCTCACGCCTGCGCACGTGCGCGACCACAAGCCCTGAATGGAAGAAGGAAAGCCATGTCGAACACCCCGCACACGCTCGCTGAGGAGTTCCCGGATCAGATCGAGGCCATCCATAAGCTGAAGGTCAGCGATGCGCACTTTGCGCGCCTTTTGAAGGAATACGACGAGGTGAACGATCAGGTGCACCTGGCCGAGACCAATGTGCAGCCGACCGGCCAGTTCGAGGAAGAAAAGCTCCGTAAGCGCCGCCTTCAGATCAAGGACGCCATTGCGGCCGCACTGTCGGCAGCCTGAACGGGTGCGCGGGGCGCCTCCGCCGCGAGCCCCCGCGCCAGCCCACTCCGATGTCCCGGCCGCCCCACTAGGGCCGGATTGAAGTAGGCCGCCGAGCATGCTCGCACTGAGCGCCAGACCACTCTAGGATCGCCCCGACGAGGCAATCCTCAGATCGGAGGCGGTAATGGCGGCTGAAGCTGCAGCAGGCAATCTTGTGCAGGCGGTTGCCTTGCTCGGCTCGACGGTCGTAGCCGTCACCCTATTCAAGCGCCTCGGGCTCGGGTCGGTGCTGGGCTACCTCGTGGCCGGCCTGGCGATCGGCCCTTACGGCGTTGGCCTTTTTACGAACCCCGCCGCCATTATTCACATCGCCGAGCTCGGCGTTGTCATGCTGCTCTTCGTCATCGGCCTCGAGATGGAGCCAGCGCGTCTTTGGGCGCTCCGAAAGGAAATATTCGGGCTAGGCGTCCTGCAGGTCGGCACCTGCGGAGCGCTTCTGACGGGCGTGGGCGTCCTGTTCGGATTCACCCCGGCAGTCGCTTTCGTTGCCGGCATGGGCTTTGTTCTGACGTCGACCGCAGTCGTCATTCAGGTGCTGAACGAGCGCGGCGAGATCACCGCGCCCGCCGGACGGCGCGTCATCTCAATCTTGCTCCTCGAAGATCTGGCGATCGTTCCGCTTCTCATGGTCGTCGCGCTGCTCGCGCCAGCGGGAGCGTTGACCGGGAACGAGTTGCCATACTGGCAGTCGATCGCCATCGGATTCGGATCACTGGCCGTGCTGCTCGTCGTGGGCCACTGGCTGCTCAATCCGCTGTTTCGAATGCTGGCTGCGGTGCGCGCGCGCGAAGTGATGACCGCCGCGGCGCTGCTGGTCGTCCTCGGATCCGCCATGCTCATGCAGCTCGGCGGATTGTCGATGGCGATGGGCGCATTCCTTGCGGGTGTGCTGCTGTCGCGATCGAGCTTCCGCCACCAGCTTGAGACCGACATCGAGCCATTCCGCGATCTGCTGCTCGGGCTGTTCTTTCTTGGCGTCGGCATGTCTTTGGACATCGAGCTGATCGGCGAGAACTGGATGCTGATCGTTGCGAGCGTCCTGGCCTACATGACGGTCAAGGCGCTCGGCATCTACATTGTCGCTCGCCTGCTCCGGGCGCCGCACAGCGAGGGGCTCTACCGTGCCGCGCTCATGGCGCAAGGCGGTGAGTTCGCATTCGTGCTCTACGCCGCGGCGACGGGCGCCGGCGTGCTCGATGAAGCAACCAACGCCGTGTTTACCGCCGCCGTAATCATCTCGATGGCTCTGACGCCGCTGCTCATCATCGCCCTGCGATGGATGCCGAAAGAGACGCTGAAATCGATGGACGGCATCGACCGCGCCGAGGGACTGACCGGAACGGTTCTGATCGTTGGCTTCGGCCGCGTTGGCCAGGTGATGAGCCAGCTCATGCTCGCGCGCGGCGTTGAGGTCGCGATCATCGATACCGACGTCGACATGATCCGCGACGCCGAGAGCTTTGGCTTCAAGGTGTACTATGGCGATGGAACCCGCCTGGATGTCCTGCGCACGTCCGGCGCCGGGCAGGCCAAGGCCATCGCCGTCTGCGTCAACGACCGCGATGCAGTCGATAAGATCGTCGACCTCTGCAAGCAGGAGTTTCCCACCGCCGCCCTGGTGGTGCGCTCGTTCGACCGCCAGCACTCGCACAACCTGATTTCCAAAGGCGTCGACCTGCAGGTGCGGGAAACATTCGAGTCGGCGATGCTGCTCGGCGAACTGGCGCTGCAGCAGATCGGGGTACCGGCCGAAGAGGCGGCCGAGGTCGCCGCGGATATCCGCCGCCGCGACGCCGAGCGGTTCGAGCTGGAGATCGCCGGCGGCGGTCTCAAGGCGGGAGCCAGCCTGCTGATCGGCAACCGCATGCGGCAGACCCCGCTGACCCCGCCGAAACGGCCGGCCGAGCCGACCGCCAAATCGACCTAGGCGACCTGCCTGTTGCGCCAGCAGCTGCTGATTTCGTGAGCGGGGCACGATCGCCGAACGCGGAGGAACGCGGGAAAAATGGGCCCTGTCCTGGTGGCACGGGACTTGCCAAGATTGAAAAGATATTCCTTAGGAGAAAGCTTGTCGGCTCTAAATTCGACCACACCGTTCACCGTCAGGCTGGCGCGATCCCTTCCCCAGCCTCGCTGGCGCCGGATCCGGGGGGTTCCGGCGCCAGTACTATTGCAGTGTGGCAGAGTACTATTCCAGCGTAGCAGGTGCGGCCACTAGGGCTGCCCGCGGCGCCCCATCAGGGCGGTGATAACCGCAAAGATGATCGCCGCCGGCACGGCGATGACGAGCACCGCACCAACCGTCACCGCCACACCGATAAACAGAAAGCCCAGAAGCACGAGCGCTGCGAGGCCGCCGACCACTGCACTCGCCGCCAGCAGCATCGCGCGCCATCCCGTGACGACCTGCGTGCTACCGTTTCTTTGCACGATCACGACGGGACGCTCTTCGCTCATTTCGCCGCTCCATGAAGCGCCAGGCACCATTGCGCGATGATGTGATGCCGAACGGGTCAGCCGACAAGCCGTTTGGCTGCTTCCGGCGATTGCTCACCGGCCGGTCGAACGCCTAAAAGGCTGTCCGCTGCCTGCAGGATACGCCACATGATCGACCTCTACTACTGGACGACCCCGAACGGACACAAGATCACGATCTTCCTCGAGGAGACGAAGCTCCCCTATCGTCTGCTCCCGGTGAACATCAACAAGGGCGAGCAGTTCAAGCCGGCCTTCCTGCGTCACGCGCCCAACAAC
>JAEYXI010000651.1 GCA_023428515.1 Pseudomonadota bacterium
CTATTGAAATGGACACGAAACAGGCATTTGAGAAAGCCCAACGCTAGTGGAGCTAATTTGACATTTGAACTTCGGTCGACATAACGCTCCAGATCAAATGTCAAATCCAGAAGCTCCACTAGGGCCAATAATCTGCCAGTGGTTCTTTTGACGCCGGCATTTGCTCAGAGGCTGGTATCGGGCTGATGCAAATGCCGGAGTCGAACCACAGGATCTCGTGAGGATCGCCATCATGTCTCCGCAAGACGCCCAGCCGCTCGCTCCCAAGGCCTTCCCTGTTTCCTGGGACCAGTTCCACCGTGATGCCCGCGCGCTCGCCTGGCGTCTCGCCGGCCTCGGCGAATGGAAGGCCATCGTCTGCATCACCCGTGGCGGCCTGGTTCCGGCAGCCATCATCTCTCGCGAGCTCGGCATTCGCATGATCGAGACGGTCTGCGTCGCCTCCTATCACGACTACGCGTCGCAAGGTCAGCTTTCCGTGCTCAAGGAGATTACGCCAGCCCTGCTGGAGAATGACGGCGAAGGCGTGCTGATAATCGACGACCTCACCGACACCGGCAAGACGGCCGGCGTCGTGCGCGCCATGCTGCCGAAGGCACATTTCGCCACCGTCTACGCCAAGCCGAAAGGCCGCCCGCTGGTCGATACCTTCGTCACCGAGGTCAGCCAGGACACCTGGATCTACTTCCCTTGGGACATGGGCTTCACCTACCAGAAGCCGATCGCCGACGACCACACCGGCTGACGCCCACCGCTGACGCCAGTCACATCCTGTTACAATTCTCCGACTGCCCGTCACATTCGGGCAGCCGAATCATGTTCTCATCGACGCGCGCACGGCTTTTCCGGCGCTTGCGCGAGGCTGGAATCTTGAAATTCCAAATCGAATTTCTACTTTTATTCTCGACAATTAGCCTTACAATTATTAAGGCGGCAAACGAATCGGAGCCTGGGGCGTTACCCTTCTGACAATCATGAACTCGCTGACGAGCAACCATCTGGTGGAAAGGGTGCGCCGACTTTTCGGCAAGGCGCCCTGTCGCCTGCAGGTCGCTGCGTTGCCGTGGCGCAAGGCGGGCGACGATGTCGAGATCATGCTGATCACCAGCCGCGACACCGGCCGCTGGGTCCTGCCCAAGGGCTGGCCGGAGGGCGATGAAAACCTTTATGACGCCGCCGCCCGCGAGGCTGGCGAGGAAGCAGGCCTTTCCGGATCGATCTCACGGCAGGAAGCCGGCCGCTACTACTACTCCAAGGCGCTGTCCTCCGGCGAAGACCTGCCGTGCGAGGTGCTGGTCTATCCGCTCGAGGTCGACAAGGTCGCCGACAAGTGGAAGGAAAAGCGGCAGCGCAAGCGTAAGTGGGTGTCGCCGTCAGAGGCTGCGCGCATGCTCAACGAGCCCGACCTCTGCAAGCTGATCTCGGCCTTCGGCGCCAATCCGCGCAAGTTCGCGGCCTGAACGGTCCGCTCTCCGTCAAACTCCATACCGCTCCGTAGCGATCAGCGCAGGCTCCACGCCAGCGTCGATCGCATGCTGCGCGGCATTCTCGACGAACGGGTTCGAGCCGCAGATGTAGACTCGCTTTAGCTTGCCCGGCAGCCTCGTCAGGCTGCCGGCAATCATTCCTGCATCAAGCCTGCCCTTCGATATCCCCACCGGCGGCATCTCCTCTCGGGTCAGCGTGGCGACCATGTCGAAGCCATCGCGATAGGCGCGCAGTTGCGAGAGTTCTTCCATGAAGATCAGGTCGTGCCGGGTCCGCACCGAATACAGGAGCAGCATCGGCGCGGTCGAGCCGGCAAGCGCCCTCTGCCGCGCCATTGAGATAAAAGGCGCGACCCCCGACCCGCCGGCGATGAGCAGCACCGGCCCGCCATCCTCCGTCCGCCAGATGAAATGCCCGCCGATCGGCTCCGAAAGCTCGATCTCGTCGCCGACCTCGACCACCTCGTGGAAGAAGGGCGACACCTCTCCATTCTCCAGCCGCTCGATCGCCAGTTCGACGTGGTCGGTGGTCCCCGGCGCCGACGTGATGGAATAGCTGCGCTGGGCGCGATAGCCGTCCGGCGCCGTCAGCCGCACGCTGACATGCTGCCCGGCGATGAACGGAATGAATTCCGGCAGCTTGAAAAAGAAGCTTGATACGGTCGGCGAACGCCGCACGATCTCGGTGACGGTTGCATTCTGCCAGCGCATGTCAATCAATCATTGGTGTAGCGCTGCTCGCGCCACGGATCCCCATAGCGGTGGTAGCCGCGCAACTCCCAGAAGCCGAGTTCGTCCTTTTCGGTGAACTGCAGCCCGTTGATCCACTTGGCCGACTTCCAGAAATAGAGATGCGGAACGAGCAGCCGCGCCGGTCCGCCATGGTCCGGCGTGATCGGCTTGCCCTCGTAGCGCAGGGCTACCATCGCGCGGCCACCGACAAGGTCCGCGGTCGGCACGTTGGTCGTGTAGCCGTCGTAGGAATGCGCCAGCGTGAAGCCGGTCGACGGCTCGATGAAGGCGTCGCCCAGGATGTCGTCGACCAGGACGCCTTCCCACGCCGTATCGAACTTCGACCACGTGGTCACGCAATGGATGTCGCGCGTCATCTTCGACTGCGGCAGGGCGTTGAATTCGGCCCAGTTCCAGCTCTTCACCGGCCGGATGCCGTTCTTCAACGTGAACTTCCAGTCCTCCGTCTTTATGCGCGGCGTCGGCCCCGCCGAAAGCACGGGAAAGCCGCTTTCGAGGAACTGTCCGGGCGGCAGCCGCTCGGCCGTTCCATCCGAACCGCTCCGTCGTCCGACGAATCCGCGCGTCGCCATTGGAATGCCCCGTTGCAGAAATCGTTATGAACTGTTTCCCGTAACGATCACATCCAAGCCCGGCAGGATCAAGTCCTGTTGCTTCCGATTGCTTGGTCCATGGTCACGGTGCATCGCGGACCGCGTCCGTCTGCTGATACAGGCCTGTAATACTTGTCTTGTAGCTGTCATGGTTCGTTCGATTCAGGGAGACATGAAAAGCGTGAGCATCGAGGATGCCGAAATCGCCTCTCAAGCGCCGCAGCGGGGCACGGCTGCTGAGGTTTTTCGGGTGTTTCTCGCCCTCGGCCTCACCTCCTTCGGCGGACCTGTCGCTCATCTCGGCTATTTCCACGAAGCCTTTGTCGTCCGCCGCAAATGGATCGGCGAAGCGGCCTATGCCGATCTCGTGGCGCTCTGCCAGTTCCTGCCGGGTCCGGCCTCCAGCCAGGTCGGCATGGCGATCGGCCTCCGCCGCGCCGGTTATGCCGGCATGCTCGCCGCCTGGCTGGCCTTCACCCTGCCCTCCGCGATCCTGCTCGTCGCCTTCGCCTGGGGCGCATCGGCGCTCGACCCGGAGGCCGGCGGCTGGGTAGAAGGACTGAAGGCGGCAGCGGTCGCGGTCGTCGCCCAGGCCGTGATTGCGATGGCCTCCAGCCTTACGCCGGACCGCGAGCGGGCGACGGTCGCCGTGGCGGCGATGATCGTCGCCATGCTCGTGCCGACCGCCTTGGGCCAGGTGCTTGCCATCATTGCCGGCGGCATCGTCGGCCTTGCCTGGCTGCGCATGCCGACGACGCTTCCGCAGATCGTCCGCCATGAGACGCTGCCGATTCCCGTTGGCAAATGGACCGGCGCCGCCTGCCTCGCCATCTTCGCAGTGCTGCTCGTCGCCCTGCCGCTGCTTGTCTCTTGGACCGCCGATCCTGTACTGGCGATGATCGACAGCTTCTATCGCACGGGTTCCCTGGTTTTCGGCGGCGGCCACGTCGTGCTGCCTTTGCTCGAGGCGGAGGTGGTGAAAACCGGGCATGTCGCCGAACAGGCTTTCCTTGCCGGCTATGGCGCGGCGCAGGCCGTTCCCGGCCCGCTCTTCGCCTTCGCCGCCTATCTCGGCGCGGTCTACACCAGCGCGCCCTCCGGCCTGCTTGGAGCAACCATAGCGCTGCTCGCAATCTACCTGCCATCCGCCCTGCTGATCCTCGGCGTACTGCCTTTCTGGGAAGGCCTGCGCAGTGCGCCGCTCGTCCGCCGCGCGCTGCTCGGCGTCAACGCCGCTGTCGTCGGCCTGCTTGCGGCGGCACTCTATGATCCGGTCTTCACCGCCGGCGTCACTTCCGGCATGGCGATGGCGATCGCGGCCGCCTCCTTCGTTGCGCTTGCTGCATGGAAGGCGCCGCCTTGGGCGGTCGTCGTCGCAGCCGGCATCGCCGGCTTCGTCGTCCTCTAGCTACTCGTTTGGCCGGCATCTGGAATTCCGAGCCGCCTTCGGCTATATGCCGCGCATCCCATGGAGCCTGGATGCCTCTGTCTGCTCAGACCCGGTAAGGCCCTGACCTCGTAGCGAGGCAGGGCATGAAACCTGAACCCCGTGCCGCGATCTTTCGCGGCGGCGGATTTTGGCGTTCGGCCGCCATGCTTTGCCCTTCGGCAGCATGCAGGCCAGGTTACCGGGACTTCCCCACATGGACATATCGCGTTCGGAACAACGCGTTCTGCATCTGCTCGCGCAAGGCGGGTGGATTGAAATCGAGAAGGACAGCAAGCGCATAGCAGACGTTGTCTGCCTCACCCGCGACGGCTGGCGCTATCCAGGCGTCGACCTCCAGCTTTTCAGGAAGCTGAAACGCAGGAAGGCAGTGTCGTCCTCGGATGGCGGCCCATATCGCATAACGCGTCGTGGTCTGGAGCTCGTGCGCTCGCAACTCGATAACAGATGAGCCAAGGACCCGCCGGCACCGGCCGGCGGGATCCAATTTCAGGCTGTCGCGATATAGCTGCGGATGTCTTCCGCCTCGCGCTCGACGTCCTCGATGCGCTTCTTCACCACGTCGCCGATCGAGATAATGCCGTCGAGCTGCCCGTCCTTCTCCACCGGAAGGTGGCGGAAGCGCCCACGCGTCATGATCTCCATGACCTCGTTGACCGTATGGTGCTCGTTGCAGATGTTGACCTTCGGCGTCATCACGTCGCGCACCGTCATGTCGAGGGCTGCTGCCCCCTGCTTGCCGATCACGCGCACGATGTCACGTTCCGAGATGATGCCTACGATCTTGCGGTCGCCATTGGTGACGACCAGTGCGCCAATGCGGTGATCGGCAAGGAGCTTGATAGCCTCGGACAATTTCTCGTTCGGTCCGAGCGTGAAAACGTCATGCCCCTTGGCTTCGAGAATGGCTTTGACCGTCACGGCGTGCTCCTCCTGCTTTTCGTTCCTGACCGACCGCTCCCAAGCTTGTTTCGAGGTGCAATCGTGCCGCTGGAACGCGGTCATTTCAAGGGGGTGCGAATCCGGGCCCGTCAGCAGCCCTCAAATCCGCGCACGCCGGTCGAATATCGAGACGCAGAAGAAGCCGACGACGAAGCCTCCGATATGCGCCTCCCAGGCGATCTGGCTCTCTTCGCCAGGCACGAAGCCGACCAGTCCGGTGACGAGATTGATCACCATCCAGATGCCGAGGAACGCGACCGTGCCGCGCATGCGAAAGACGTCCGAGATCGGCAGGACGGGGCCGCCGAAAGCCGGCCGAGCGGCCGAGCGGTCGATGCGGAAGCCGAACCGGGCGGCCGCTCCCATCATGCCCGAGATCGCGCCCGACGCGCCGATCAGAGGCGCAGGGCTGGTCGAATAGATCACGTAATGCAGGCCTGCGGCGGCGAGCGAGGTGGCGATCCAGAACAGAATGAAGCGCAGCGGCCCGATGCGGCTGGCCAGTGGCGAGCCGAAGGCGGCGAGCCAGATCATGTTCACCGCAAGATGCGCAATTCCGCCATGCAGCAGCGAGTAGCTCACCGGGCTGGTGAAGGCGTAGATGTCGATCGGAAACTCGCCCGAGTAGCGGATCGGAATGAACGCCGCCTGCACGAGCAGCAAAAAGTCCTGCTCCTCGTCGAGCACATAAAGCCGGACGAGATGGATGCCCGCGCACAGCACGATGAAGGCGATCACCACGCCCGGCATGTTGAACACCGGCTCGCGGCGGCGAGGCTCCTGCTCGGCGTCGGCCTCGGTGTTTGGCTGGGTCTCGGGGACCGGCTCGGTCATGCTCAAATGATTCCGGTTGGGGCTTCACCGCGTGTAGTCGAGCCGGCTTCGAATCACAAAAGAAAAGCCCTTGAAGCGACGGCGGTCGAACCGAATCACCAAAAGAAAAAACCGTTCAGGGTTTCCCCTGAACGGTTGGTCGAGTCCCCGACCCTCCCCAGAAT
>JAEYXI010000022.1 GCA_023428515.1 Pseudomonadota bacterium
GCTGGCAGGCGTTCCAACGACGCCGGCTTCCGTAAGGGCTGACAGAGCGAGCGACTGGTCGAGATGCTCCGCGCGCCATGCAAGCAGCCGCTCGGCGAAGTCCATTCGTATCGGCAGGAATGCCGGATCGCCGGCAAGATTTTCCAACTCGGCCGGGTCGCTTTCGAGATCATAAAGCAGCGGCGGCAGCCCGCCGCCGAAATGCACATATTTGAACTTCTCCGTCCGGATGACAGCCAGGTTGCATTGCTGCGGCTTCAGGTCGAAATGCCGCTCGCTCTTCTCGAACGAGCGGAAATCGAATTCCCAATGCGCGGCGTCGCGCCAGCCCGCAGGCGCCTTGCCCTCGACGAAGGGTGCCAGCGACCTGCCGTCGAGATGCGCCGGCGGCACCGCGCCGAGCAGTTCGATCAGCGTCGGCATGATGTCCACCGCCTCGGTGAAGCGGTCGACGCGCGTGCCCGCCGTCTTCCTGCGGCCGGGATCCCTGATGATCAGCGGTATGTGGTAGCTCTGGTCGAAGAAGCCGCCCTTGCCGAGCAGGAAGTGGTCGCCCATCAGTTCGGCGTGGTCCGACGTGAGGATGACGATCGTGTCGTCCCAGTCGCCTTTCTCCTTGACCGCCGCCCAGACGCGGCCAAGCTGCGCATCCATCTCCGAGATCATGCCCCAGTAGAGCGCGCGAATGGCGCGGAATTCGTTCTCGCTGAAATCGTGCACATTGCCCTTCATGCCGGGCAGGAATTTTGCCCGCGTCTGCTTGCGGATCGCATAGTCGAGATAAGGATGCGCGGCCGCCTCCTCTCGCCAATCCGGTTTGCGTGCGAAGGCCGGGCCGTCGGCCGGATCGTAAAGCGTGTTGTAGGGCTCGGGCACGATGAAGGGCGGATGTGGGCTCAGGAAGGATAGATGCGCGAACCAGTGCGTGTCCTGCTCGCCCAGCCAGCGGATGAATTCGTCGGCGAGGAATGCGGCCGGCGTCTCGTCGGAGGGATAGACAGGCGGTGCGTTGGTGACGGTCTTGCCGACGCCGCACGCAGGGCGATGAATGTCGGGAAAGCCGGCGGAGGAATCGATCCCGCGCGCCGCCAGCCAGGAGAGCCAGGGCTTCTGGTGTTCGGGCAGAAGCTGGCGGACGGTGAAGCCTGGCAGCACGCCTTCGTAGCTCTTGAGGTGCGGGTCTCCGGGCGCAAGATATCTGGGGTCGGGCGAAACGTCGGTATAGCCGAAGAGCGTCGGATCGTGGCCCAGCGCGCGGGCGGCGAGCGCGATGTTGCCGTGACGCCGGTCGAGCGGACTGCCGTTCAGGCAGACGCGGTTGTTCATCTGGTAGAGGCCCGTATAGAGGCAGGCGCGCGCCGGCGAGCAGGGCGCCGCCCCGGCATAGTGGCGGGCGAAGAGCACGCCTTCTGCCGCAAGCGCATCCGCATTCGGTGTCCTGACGACGGGATGGCCCGCCGCTGACAGGCTGTCGCCCCGCCACTGGTCGCAGGTGATGAGAAGGATATTTGGTTTTCTGAACGCCATGAGCGGTCTCCTCAGCAGGCGTCATGGAACCGAAAATCCGGCGGCTTGCAAGCATGCCTCTGCCGCATGAAAGAATGATCGCGGTCGCCATTGTTCACTTATAGAGAACGGTCCTTGCTCGAACGGCTCACTACCGGTGAACGCATCGATGGACAAGATTAAGGCCATGCAAGCGGCGAGGGCGCCGCGAAGAAGAGGAGCCTGAAAATGCTCAACCAGATCAAGGGCCTGCACCACGTCACCTCGATGGCGAAGGATGCGCGCGAGAACAACGACTTCTTCACCCACAAGCTCGGCCTGCGCCGGGTCAAGAAGACCGTCAACTTCGACGCGCCTGACGTCTACCACCTCTATTATGCGGACGAGTTCGGCACGCCGGGCTCGGTGATGACCTATTTCCCCTTCCCGCACATCACCAGGGGCCGCCCTGGTGTCGGCGAGGTCGGCACCACCGTCTTCTCGGTTCCCGAGGGAACGCTCTCCTACTGGAAAGAGCGGTTCGAGAAGCAAGGCGTCACCGGCCTCAAGGAGGAAACCAGCTTCGGCGAGAACCGGCTGCGTTTCGACGGTCCGGACGGCGACGGTTTCGCGCTTGTCGAGGACAAGGGCGACACGCGCGCTCCCTGGGCGAAGGGCGGCGTTTCCGAAGACGAGGCGATCCGCGGCTTCCATTCCGCTTCGCTCCGGCTGCGCGACGGCGGCGCGACCGAGGAGCTGTTGAAGTTCATGGGCTACGAGAATGTCGACCAGTCCGACAATGTGAAGCGCCTCGCCATCAAGGACGGCAACGGCGCCGACGTCATCGACATCGAGACGCTGCCCGGCTCACCCTTCGCCGATCTTGGCGCGGGCTCGGTGCATCACATCGCCTTCGCGGTCGAGGACCGCGCCAAGCAGCTCGAAGTCCGCAAGGCGCTCGTCGACACCGGCTACCAGGTCACGCCGGTCATCGCCCGCGACTATTTCTGGGCGTTCTACTTCCGCACGCCAGGCGGCGTGTTGTTCGAGGTCTCGACCAACGAGCCGGGCTTCGACCGCGACGAGGACACCGCTCATCTCGGCGAGGCGCTGAAACTGCCGAGCCAGCACGCGCATCTGCGCGACTATCTGGAGAAGCACCTGCAGCCGCTCGAAAACTGATCTTTGTTTATCCGCAATTCCAGGAGACCCACTTTTCCTGGAATTGCTCCGACAGGAGACAGCAATGTCCACAGACAGCTACATCCACAAGGTCCTGCCCGGTACGCCGGGCGGACCGCTCGTCTTCACCTTCCACGGCACGGGCGGCGACGAGAGCCAGCTCCTTGGCCTTGTGCGCGAGTTCTTGCCAACGGCGACGATCGTATCGCCGCGCGGCGATATCTCGGAATATGGCGCGGCGCGCTTCTTCCGCCGGACCGGCGAGGGCGTCTACGACATGGACGACCTGGCAAGGGCGACGAAGAAGATGGCGGCCTTCGTCCGCGCGCATGTCGAGGCGGCGAAGCCGTCGGCGGTGCTCGGGCTCGGCTATTCCAACGGCGCCAACATCCTGGCTTCCGTCGTCTTCGCCGATCCGCAACTGTTCGACGCCACGGTGCTGATGCATCCGCTGATCCCGTTCGAGCCCGAGGTCGACGGCGATCTCGCGGGTCGACCCATACTGATCACCGCGGGGCGGCGCGACCCGATCTGCCCGCCCAACCTCACCGTGCGGCTTGAGGCGAATCTGCGCGCGCGCGGCGCCGACGCCAGGGTTGAATGGCACGAGGGCGGACACGAGATAAGAGAGAACGAAATCGCCGCTACGCGGCTATTCCTCGAAGAATCCCAACCGACCGGAGTGAAATGATGTCCGACCAGATCCAAAGTCCTGCAATCGAGCTCGAGGACAAGGGCTCGAAGGGGCGCTACTTCCTTCGCGCGCCCACCGGCGAGGAAGCCGAGATGACCTTCACCAAAATCGGCGAGCATCAGCTCATCATCGATCACACCGAAGTGCCCGACACGTTCCGCGGCCAGGGTGCAGGACTTCGGCTCGTCACGCGCGCGGTCGAGGACGCCCGCGCGGCGGGCAAGAAGATCATCCCGCTCTGCCCGTTCGCCGCCGCGCAGTTCCGCCGTCACCCGGAATGGGCCGACGTGCTGAAGACCTGACCGGAAAACCGTTGGCCGAACTGGAACCGGATCGGCCAACACGGCTTAACGGTGGAGGCCGGAGAACCAAATGAGCGATGCCGAGATCAAGCTGGAGCGCAACGGACGCCAGGGTCGCTACATCCTGCCTCTGCCCGACAGCGAACCGGCCCGGCTCACCTTCGTCGAGACCCGCCCCGATCATATCGCGATTGATTATAGCTTTGTGCCGCCCGCCTGGCGCGGTCGCGGCGTGGCGTTGAAGCTGATCACCAGGGCGGTCGAGGACGCCCGCGCCAAGGACCACAAGATCACGCCGCTCTGCGGCTATGTCGCAGCCGAGTTCCGGCGTCATCCGCAATGGGCGGATGTACTGGAGCGGTGACATCTGGCCGGATCGTTCGCCTGAAGCTGCCCGGCGGGCCACCGGCCGAACTTTCTTGACCTATCTCGGCCATGAAATTCGTTGTTTTTCAACGGGGTGGAATCTTCTGCCCGGATGCGATTAGCAATTTGTTCATACTTGAAATATTGACCGAATTTGCCCGAAATAAACGAAACAAGTCAGATACATCGGGCATGAAACGGCAACATCGGTCGGAAACAGAGGCTGCCTAATTTGTTCTCATCCAGTCAGGTTTGACAACAAAGGCCCTGGGCTATGTCCGCCATCATTGAAAAGGATTTCGATCGCAACCTCCGGCCGCGTGAGCGTCATCGGGGCTTTCCGAGGCTGGCGCTCCGTCAGCGCAGCGCGGAGCATCCGCTGATTATGTTCTTCCTGGTCGTCGCTGCGGCTTTCACCGCGATGGCGGTGGTCCCGCCCTCCGGTGCCGCCTTCGCCTCGTTCAAGGCTTCTGTCGTCACCTCCGGACCGGCCTCGGCTGAAGCGCCGAGGAGCGTCGGCCTGTCTGAAATCGACATTGCCTGCCATGGCCAGGCCTGGGGCGCCGAGAGCGCCGAATGCCTCGCCATGATCGCCAGGGAATCCGGCCGCGCCGACGGCCGAAAGGTTCGGGTCGTCGCCGGCGCTTAGGGCGCGATCCCACCGGGAAGAAGCGCCGCAGACCTCATGATCTCCCCCGCCGCGCACTTCGCGCGACCAACTCAAGCCCCGCCAACCCTGCCGGCGGGGCGTTTTTTTGGTGGTTTCGTCAGCCTGGCTGGCGGCCAGGATCAGTGCGCCAGCGCCTGATCGTTGACGGCGGCGAGCGCGCTGCGCACGTCGAGCGTCGAGAACGGCTTTTCCAGCACCAGCGGTCGTTCATGCGGCGGCAGTGCACCGATCTCGGCGCGGGCGCCGACCATGTCGCCGGTGACCAGCACGAAGCGCTTGGCGAGATCCGGCCGCTGCGTGACGAGTTCGCGATAGATGGTGATGCCGCTCGCCTCGGGCATGCGCAGGTCGCTGAAGACGATGTCCGGCTTGTAGTCGGCAAGCAGCACGGGCGCCGAGGCCCAGGCGGTCACGACCAGCGACTTGACGCCCATCAGCTCGAGGATGTCGGAGAGCGACGCCGCGACGTCGGGCTCGTCGTCGATGATCAGAGCGTGGCGTAATGTCGTCGACCGGGTTTCCGGTTGGGCTGCGCCGACATGGGGTCCGACGAAGGCGGGGAGCTCGACGATGAAACGCGCGCCATTGGGGATCACCTCCTCGAAGCGGATCGATCCCTTGTGGCGCTCGACGATCGCCTTCGAGATGGAAAGCCCGATGCCGGTGCCGACGCCCACCGGCTTGGTGGTGAAATAGGAATCGAAGATGCGGTCGCGGATCGCCGGCGAGATGCCGGGACCGGTGTCCTCGACGGAGAAGCCGACGTTCCGTTCACCGATCCGGAAGGTCCTCACCGTGATCTTTCGCTCGCCATTCTGGGCGGCCAGCGCATGCTGGCTATTGATGAGGAAATTGGCGGCGACCTGGGTGATGTGGTCGGCGTCGGCAAGCACGGGAACCTGCCCCTGCTCGAAATGGGTGCTGATGGTGATGCCGCTCGAGCGCGCGCCGTAGGCTGTGACGTCGAGGGCGGCGCGCACCGCGCTGTTGAGGTCGGTCTCGGCCGGCACGGTCGGATGCAGGCGCACCATGCCGAGGAAGCTCTTGACGATGCGGCCGCAGCGTTCGGCCGCGGCACGCACCTTCTCTGCACGCAGCTTGGTCTGCTGGTCCGGCGCGAATTCGTGCAGCAGCGTCGACTGTGCGACCACCACCGCCAGCGGATTGTTTAGCTCGTGCGAGACGCCGGCGAGCAGCGAGCCCATTGCCGCCATCTTCTCGTTCTGGTGCAGCTTCTCGCGCTGCCGGTTGATCTCCTCCTCGGCGCGACGCTTTTCCCTGAGGTCGCGGATGGAGCCGAAGAATAGCTTGCGGTCGGCGACCTTCATCTCGGTCGCCGTCAGCTCTATCGGGAAGATCTCGCCGCTGGCGTTCTGGGTGATCGTCTCCATGCGCTGGCCAAGCATCGGCGCGCCGCGCCCTGCCATGTAGTCGGCGCCGGTCTCGTAGCCCTTGCGGTAGAAGTGCGGGATGATCGTGTCGATGAGGTCCTTGCCGAGGATTTCCGCGCGCTTGTAGCTGTAGATGCGCTCGGCGGCCGGGTTGAACTCGATGATCGAGCCGGTCTCGTCGATGACGATGATCGCATCGAGCGAGGCCTGCAGCATGGTCTGGCGGATGATCTCGCTGACATGCGCGTCCGACAAAGAGCGCTCGATCGCCGCGCCGAGCGCCATGGCGACGATCTCGACGGCGGCCTTCTCCTCGTCGGTCCAGCGCCGCTCCACCGCGCAGTCGTTGATGGCGAGCGTTCCCCACAGATGCCCGTTGGCGAAGACGGTGACGGAGAGGAACGACTTGATCTTCTGGTTGTCGAAGTCGCGGCGCAGATAGCCCTCGATCTCGCGGGTGCGGCCGGCGAACATCTTGCCCTGGCGAACCTCCTCGGCGAGCCGTTCGAGCAGGGGATCGCTGTTGACCACCGACTGCAGGATGACGCTCGGCCCGGCCGCGTTGCCCACCGCTTCCTTGTCAACCCAATAAGCGGCGATCGATTGCGCGAAACCCTCGCCCGGCAGTTCGCGCAGCCGGAAAAGGATCGCCCTGTGGCCGCCGAGCGAACGGGCGAGAAGCTCCAGGATCTCGTCGATGAGCCCCTGCCACTCCGCGGTTTCGTGCAGTCTCCTCACGATCCGCGCGGCCGCGAGCGTGCAACCCGGCTCGGTTATCGCCAGATCGGTGCTCGGAGGCTGGGTTTCGATCATGCGGGCCCTTCAGCCGGCGGATACAGAAATTCCAGGAAAAGTGTGCAGCGGTTTTCCGTCCGGAACTGCATAAAACAACTGCTCAATGGCCATCCTCGGGCAGCGAAAAGATATAGCCTTCGCCGCGCACCGTGCGCAGGAATTTCGGGTTCGAGGGGTCGTCCTCGATCTTCTTCCTCAGCCGCATGATGCGAATGTCGACGGCGCGCGAGGATTCCGGGTCCTCGTTGAAGCCGATCGCGTCGGAGATGGTCGCGCGGCTGAGCAGCCGGTTCGAGCGGGTCAGGAACACCTCCAGCACGTCGAATTCGCTCTTGGCGAGATCGAGGATCGAGCCGCCGCGCCCCGTGACCATGCGGCCGTCGAGGTCGGCGCGGAAATCGCCGAAGCTAACGATGCGCCGATCGGCTTCGGCCGGCTTGCCGGCGGAAGCCGGCATCTCGGACGGTTTCGGCACGCGGCGCAGCACGCTGCGCACCCTGGCCAGCAGCTCGCGCAGCTCGTATGGCTTGACGATGTAGTCGTCGGCGCCGAGCTCCAGGCCGACGATGCGGTCGATCGCCGAGCCTGCCGCCGTCGCATAGATGATGCCAACCGGCGCCTGCGTGCGCAGCCAGCGGCCGAGCGACAGGCCGTCCTCGCCGGGCATGGCGATATCAAGGATGGCGAGGTGGAAGGCTTCCGTCTTGACCAGTTCGCGCATGGCGTCGGCATTTTCGGCCGTGACCACGTCGTAGCCGTTGGCGCCGAGATACTCGGCGACCGCGTCCCTGAGGTCGGGTTCGTCCTCGACAATTGCGATCCGTGTGGGCACGGAAATCACGCCTCCGCTATTGGCGGAAAGTAGATTGGGTATAAACATGATGTCCAGCCTTGATTTGGGCATTCACTGACGTGGTCGAGAGGTACGGTTTCACAGCATGGCAAGGCCGGTTATCGCGCTCATCTGTCTGTCGCAGGATCCTGACGACAGCCTTGCCGACTATCTCGAACGCCGCGGCTACGAGGTGCGCGAGGCGGCCGAGGATTGGATGGCCGAGTCGCTGCTTTCGGCCGGTGGCGTCGACGTCGCCCTGATCGGCGACAGATTTTCCGCCAGCCAGGGCTTCGACCTTCTGCGGCGCCACGCGGGGGAGGGCGGCCCGAGCTTCGTCATGGTGTCGGCCCGTGCCGATCTCATCGAGAAGGTTCTGGCGCTGGAACTGGGCGCTGCCGACATCGTGGCGGGCCCGGTCGAGTGGCGCGAACTCGCCGCGCGCATCGGCGGTATCGTCGGGCGCCGCGGCAAGAGCCAGCGCGAACTCCTCGTGCTGGAGAACGCGACCGTAGACCTCAAGGCCGCGCTGGTGATGCACCGGTCGGGCAGCGAGGAACAGCTTTCGCCCGGTCAGGTCGCCCTGCTCAGGCTGTTCCTCGCCAATCCGCGCAAGGTGCTGACCCGCGACGACATCATGGCCGCCGCGCCGGCCGAAAGCGCGGAAGCCTTCGACCGGTCGATCGATTCCCGCATCGTGCGCCTCAGGCGCAAGCTCGACACGGAAAGCATCGCGACCATACGCGGCGCCGGCTATCGCTTCGATCCGCCCCGGTCCGCATGGGACTCGTCGGGCCAGAGCTGAAGCCTGGCTGGCGTACACTTCCGTTAACGCACTTCTGCGTCTGGCGACGCTACCGAAGCGACCAGCACTGGTCGATGCGCCGGGTCGGCGCGGGTGCCGTCCTTCACCAAGGCGACCGTGACGCCCGCGACGATCAGCAGGCCTTGCGTGTAAAGCAGCGCCGACAGGGCCGCGGATGCGAATTTCGAGTTTTTCCCGTTCATGGCGGTGATCCGGATTCGGTTGTAGCGGGGTCGAGGCGTGCCACGCTGCGTAGCGGGCTCGCTCTCCATAAGGCGCTTTATGACGGATCGCTGTATCGGCGCGATGCCGCTTCCCGGAAACGGATGTTTCGGAATTGTTACGCGGTTCCGGCGGGAGTGGTGCGGCGTAGATAGCGCCCGCGCATGTCTGCCAATACTGTACCGGCCACACTGCAATTGTGCAGCGAATTCAGGTTAATAAACCTGTTGCCAGCTAGGAAAGTTGACTCATTTTGTTTGACAGCTCATAAGTTACCTAAGGGAATATATAAGTAAAGCCACCCTTGGGGGGATGCGGTGCTCAAAGCGGTCCGCATTGCTGTACTGGTTGTGGCCGGGTTTGCGGCCACCCATGCCTTTGCACAGACTAAACCGACGGTGGCGCCAAAGCGTGTCGTGCCGGCGCAGGTCGATGGCGCAGGCCTGCAGCAAGCCCAGGCGCGTCGCGAAGTCCTGTTTCAGGCGATGCTGAAGAAACCCGACGACCTCGACGTCGCCTTCGAATACGCGGCGCTCTCAGTCAAGGTCGGCGACATCGAGGCGGCGATCAGCACGCTGGAACGCATGTTGATCTTCGCGCCCGGCCTGCCGCGGCTGCAGCTCGAACTCGGCGTCCTCTATTACAGGCTGGCCGCCTACGAGACGGCGCGCGGCTATTTCGAGGCTGCCATCCAGGGGCCGGAGGTTCCGCCGGAGGTGCGCGGCAAGGTCGAGCAGTTCCTCGCCGGCATCGACCAGGCTCAGGACCCGACACGCTTCACCGGCCAGGTCCGCGCCGGCATCCGCTACCAGACCAACGCCAACCGGGCGCCGGTGGATTCCATCATCATCCTGGACGGGCTGCCCTTCACGCTAAACGCCGACGCGCTGGGTTCGCCTGATGGCAACGTCTATGCGACCGGCGTCTTCCACTGGTCGCACGATCTCGAATCGCAAGGCGATACGCTGGAGGTCGACCTCCTGACCTATGGCTCGAAACAGTTCGAGCTCGATGAACTCGACGTCGCGCTTGCCGAGCTTACCGTCGGCCCCGCCTTCGACATGGGCCGTTTCGGCATCGACAATGCCGCGCTCGGCATCTACGGCATCGGCTCCGGCGTCTACCTAGGCGACGACTTCTACTCGGCGGGCATAGGCGCCGGCACGCGCTTCGTCATCCGGCCGAACCCGGCGACCTACCTGATGGCGTCCCTGGAATACCGCCACAAGGACTATCACGATAGCGAGAGTTCGCCGACCGCCAGCCTGCGCGACGGCGACGAGCTCAGGACCTTCGGCACGGCGACCTACATCCTCTCGCCGAGCACGGTCCTCTACGGCAACGCCTATTTGCAGCGCGTGTGGGCCGACGCCGACTACCTCTCCTATCTCGAAGCCGGCTTCACTGTTGGCCCGCGTTATTCGTTCGCCTCGCCGATCGACAGCTCGAAGCCTGCCTGGACAGTCGCGCTGAACACCGGCGCGCTGTTCCGCGACTTCGACGACCCCGACCCGATGATCAATCCGGATGAGGCCGAGCGAGACTGGGAAGCCTTCATCGGCGGCGGGCTGACCATACCGGTCAGGCCTGATGTCGCGCTCATCACGGAGCTTGAATACCGCTACGTCGATTCGAACTACGACACGCGCAAATACGACAACTTCTCGATCTCGCTCAGCGTCGCGAAGAGTTTTTGAAAGTGACACCGATGAAACCGATCGCCAGCGTCACGCTACTCAAAGCCGCCCTTCTCACAGGCGTCGCAGCGGTCGCCCTGTCGTCCATTGCGCTACAGGCGCACGCGGAGGTCGGCGTCGCGGCGGCCGTCAATGTCGATGCCAAGGGGAAGCCGCCCGGCGCCCAGCCGCGCGTCATCACGCTCGGCTCCAACGTCGTCTTCAACGAGGAAATCACCACCGACTCGGTGGGCCTGGTGCAGATCCTGCTGCTCGACGGCACGACCTTCACCGTCGGGCCGAACAGCCAGCTTACGATCGACGAGTTCGTCTACAATCCCAACACGGGCGACGCCAAGGTCGTGGCCTCGCTGACCAAGGGCGTGTTCCGCTTCGTCGGCGCGCGCACCAGCCAGACGGAAGGCGGCGCGACGGTGAAGACGCCGGTCGGCACGATCGGCATACGCGGCGCTGTGACCAACATCTCCTACGACCCCGCCAGCGGACAATCGACCGCCGCGCTGGTCGCCGGCAACAAACTCACCATCGTCGACGGCGACGGTACCCAGCGCATCGTCTACGAGACCGGCTACACGGCCGTCATCAGCAAGGATGCCGGCGGCGGCACAACCACCACCGTCCGCAAATCGACCAAGGAGGAGGCCGGCCTCATCCAGAGGCAGCTGTCGAGCAAACCGGGTCAGAACGGCGGCAATGCCGGCGCGCCACCAAGCGACGAGCAGGCCGAGCAGGTCAGCCAGACCAACTCGGGGCTGCCGACCATCATGGATGTTCCGGGTTCGACGAGGCCGGTGGAATTGGCCGAGCAGATCGACGAGGTCATCAATGACAAGACGCAGGACGACATCAATCAGGACATCGCCAACGAGGAGCAGCAACCGCAACCGAACGCCAGGCTGCTCACCGCGCCGGCGGGCGGGTATGTCGTCGATCCCGTCAACGGCGGCGATCCGCAGAATCCGATTCAGAATCCGGGGGATCGGGGTCTGGTGGGCTCCACGCCCGACAGTGACCAAGGCCTTTTGCTGACCGCCGCGAACGGCAGGCTGGCGACCGGCAACGGCTCCCTCGACCTTCCGGATTATTCCGGCAATACCGGCGATCAGGGTGATTTCGAAGGCGACGAAACCTATCCACAACTCGACCGGATATCGATCGGAAACCATGTCGAGGACCAGCAGGCGAGCTATCTGGGCAACGCGCTTGCCGGCTACGCCTATGCAGGACGCGGCGATTTCGTAGCCTATCTCCTCGGCGTCAACGGTGATCCCACCCAGCCGGTCTACGTCATCTACGGAACGCCGACGACGCCAGCGCAACTGGAACAATTCACCGACAGCGACGTCAAGATCCGCGAATACGCGCTGACCCCGGATCCCATAACCCCGGTGGAGCAGTTTGGCATACCGACCGTGCCGTTCTTCCGGGACGACGCCTATGGCGGTGTCAACGCGTTCTATGATCCGGATGGGGAGCTTGGGCCTATGGAGCCAATGTTGGCTCTAAGCTCCACCAATCTCTTCCTCGTCGAGGACGAGGGCGGGGACGTCAGGAAATATCAGTCGTGGATACACATCACCGGCGAGGGCGCGAACCAGAAGAGTGCAGCGTTCCTTTACGCCGGTGGAATGTTCGAAGGAGAAGACGGAAACCTGCAGATGGGTGGCGGACGGCGCGGCACGTTCCGTGCAAACGCCTATGAAGGGCCGGTCAATATGCGTGGCGGCATCAACACGATCGCCGGCGCTACGGGCGAGCACTTCTTCGGTGCCAACGCCGACAATTTCGTCATTGGCACGTCGCTCGATCCGGCGGATGGGTTCACCGATGCGCCGCTCGATTTCAACGAGGTGTTCACCGGCGACCCGGCCGATGGGTATCTCGGTGACGGTTCGCCGTTTTCCACCACCCACGTGGCAAGCCTCATCGGCGAAAAGGCCATCACCGAATACGGGCAGCCCGGCCAGCCGACGCGCACGACGCGCGAGGTCACCGGCTTTATCGCTGGTCTGGGCGAGGCATTTGTCGGCGAGGGTGTCTACGAGAAGGAGGCTCCCTACGTCCTCGGGGGCGGCGCGCCGAATTTTCAGCTCAGCCTCGATGCCGATACGAATCAGGTGCGGGCGCGAGCCGAGGTCTTCGATGTCCTCGATCAGAACGCCGTGGTCGATTCCCTGCTGATCCGCTTTGGCCCGCATCAAGGCGAAAGTGGAGGCAACGCCTTCGTCGACGACGAGATTTTCGGTGCACAGAAGAACAATGGAGCCGGGAACACGAGGCTGCGCACCGACAATGGCGCGGACTTGGCGCATACAGGTTCCTTCTCGCCAGGGAGTTATATGATCTCCGGCCGTGCCAATCCGATCGACGGCTATCAGCATTTGGAAGGCTGCGAGACCTGCGATTTCATCGATTGGGGCTGGTGGGGCACCCGGGTTGAAACCGACGCCAATCCCGACGCGGGCGTCTCCAACGAACGCCAGGATTTTGTCCATATGGGCACTTGGGTGGCGGGCAAGATCAGTTCCGAAGCCGAGATCGAGGACATCGTCGACGGCTCGACAGACATACCTTTTGGCGCGACGGTTTATTACTCGGGCACGGTCATGGGCAACGTGGCGCTTCAAACGGAAGGAGGTACCGCCCAGTACATCGCCACCGGTGACATCAACGCCAGCTACAATTTCAACAACCGGAGCGGCGGCGTAAACATCGTCAAATTCGACAACAACGTGAATCTGAGTGGGGCGCTCGGCGAAACCGATTCGCTTAACTCGGCACTTATCGGCGGCGCGCTGACCGGTAACAACGTTTACACGGCGAATCCATATGACAACTTGAGCGGCAGCTTTAGCGGCGCCTTCGTCAATAACCCGGCAGCGACATCCGGCCCGAATGTCGCGGCGGGTATGATCGGCAATTTTTCGTTCAAAGGAACGGATGTCTCGGCTAGCGGCACCACTGCGGCGGTGGCCACTGGTATCGACTGATGAGGCAGCCGAGAAGGTTGGGAAGACTTGCATCTCACGAGTCGTCCGCCTGACCGACGGAGGGGCAGGGAGCAACTGAGCAAATGTGTTCCGGTGCTTGCTCTGTCCAAGCCATTGGAATTGAGCAACGTCCACTTTGGCCGCGCATAAAAAATCTCCCATTTTAATCCCCACCCCTCGCACCACCCGCATAATCCACCTCGCTCCTTCTGCGGGAACGCCGGTCGCGACGGTGGTCAGGTGGGGAGGAGACGGCGCCTCCGGTGGTTGGCTAACGTGGCCGCTGCCCGGGGAGGCCGCGTCCAAGGGTTCCCCTGCCGCTACT
>JAEYXI010000054.1 GCA_023428515.1 Pseudomonadota bacterium
GGTTCGCCCCAATCCCCCGCCGGTATGCGTTTCAGTATCGGCCCGGCGCGTTCAGGGTCGCTCATCGCTGCCTTCGACATCCGCGTCCTGATCCAACCCGGTGCGACGGCGTTGACCCTGATGCCGCTGCCCCCCCAACCGGCGGCGAGCGAACGCGTCAGTTGCAGTACGGCGCCCTTGCTCGACGAGTAGGCGGGATTGCGGGACGAGCCGAAGATCGACCACATGGACGCGAAATTGACGATGGCGCCGCGGCGCGCCGAAAGCGCGTCTTTCAACGCAAAGCACAAGGCCCGCGTGCCGCCGAGATTGACTTGCATGACTTTCTCAAACCCGTCGTCGGTGAATTCCCGGCCTTCGTGCAGGATGATGCCTGCCGCGTTGACCAGCGCGTCTAGCGTCGGCGTTCGCCCAGCGAGTTCCGCGATGGCCGCGCTGTCGGTGACATCGAAGAGGCGATGCTCGTAGTCCGGATGATCGACGATCTCTTCCTGATCCATGCCGAGCGAGAGTACGCGAAAGCCATCGGCGAGCAGGCGGCGCGAGCAGGCTAGGCCGAGTCCGGTGGCGCCGCCAGTGACGATTGCAAGTCGGGTCGTGTCAGGTGCTGGCATGGCGGTCTCCCACAGTTCGTTTCGTAATGACGATATTGGCGCTCATGTTTGGAAGCGCTCTATACGCCTGATAGCGTCGCCTACCATGTCTTGCGTCAGCCGGACGCCGAGATTTGTCAGATGAGGCGCCGTCATTGTCCAGCGGGCGATTTCATCGATTTCATCCTCGGTGGGATGGTCCATTCCGAGCTCGGCAAGAGTGCGGGGCAGGCTTGTCCGGCCGTTGAAGGCCCTGAGGTCGCTGATAAAGTCATCGTCACGGCCTTCAGCCGCGAGTTGGACGAGCAGGCCCCAGGCCACATGCGCGCCATGGATAGCGTTCTTGGCGTCGCGCGCCTTGACCAGCCCGCGCGTCAAGGAATGGGCAAGCGAAAGTCCGCCGTTCTCGAAGCCGAGGCCGCTCATCAACACGGTCGCCTCGACCGTCGCTTCCAGGGCGTCCGTCACCTGCTGCCGCGCGACGGCTTCCAGCGCCGCCTCGGCGTTCTCCCGCAGGGTCCGGTAACAGGCGTCCGCGATGGCGATCGCTGTCGCCAATGGTCGCGTGCCGAATGGAGTGATCCCCGTGCCAGCGAAGCAGCCGTCGGCCTCGAACTTCTTCGACAACGCGTCGCCGATGCCGGCGCGCAGAAAATGAACAGGTGCGCGCGCAATGAGTTCCGTATCGACGATGACGGCCTGTGGACTGCGAGCGAGCCTATCGACCGAAATCATCACGTGCTGGTCGTCATACATGGCGATCGACGCGCTGGTCGGGCTGTCGTTCGACGCGATCGTCGGCACCGTGATGACGTCGATGTCCAATTGTCGCGCGACCGCCTTGGCCGCATCGAGCGACTTGCCACCGCCGACGCCGATGGCAATTGCGGGAACGATACCTTCCAGCGACAGCTTGAGCGCATCGATCGCCGGATAGGTGATCTCGCCGGAAAAGCTGCGGACAACAGGATCCAGGCCGCTCTCCCGCAGGCTGCGTTCCAGTCTCGCGCCGAGTTGTCCGAGGATGAACTCGTCAGCAACGAGTAGGGGCCGCAGGCCAAAAGGGGCTGCCGCCTGCCCGAGACGATCGAGCGCGCCAGGTCCCTGGAAATAGCGATGCGGTCCGCCGAAGATGCGCACGCGGCCGCCAGTCATGCCGTCCGTCATCGAGTGTACCTCTCGGCGTAGTCGCTTCCAAGCCCGATCGCCGCGTAGTGGCGGCGTGCGGCATCAAGCTTGGTGAAGACATCCTCGTAGCCGAGCGCCACGCCGTCGGGATCGACATATACGTAACCGCCGGTGACGTGGAAAAGCGTCAGCATCTCGGGCACGTCATCAGGCACGACGAGCGTATGGGTTTCGCCTGCCGGCTCGAAGGCGTAGCTCATCGGCACGGCCTCCCATTGATGTTCGAGATAACGCCAGCGGCCGCGCAGCGTGATCGCGTGGACCGGTCCGGCATGACGATGGCGGGAGAGGACACCGGAGTTCCGCACGCGCAACAGGTTGACGTAGTAACCTTGGCTGACGCAGAGCACGAGCGGCTTGAACCAGACGCCCTCGGCCTGCGGCACCCAGAGATGTTCGTCACTGTCGAGATCCAGCGCGCCGGGCAGGAAGACGTCCTCCATCATGCCGAAGGGCTGCGGCTTGCGGTAGGCGACCTTGCTCGGATCGATGCGAACCTTAGCGCTCTCCACCGCTTGCTTGCTGTCCATGTCGTCCCTCCCGACGAATTCTCCGTTACTTTCCTTCGACGATCGCGCGCACGAAACGTGGCGTGTCGACGCCGTACTTCGCCTCGAGATATTCCTGCGAGCCGCATTCGAAGAAGCTGTCGGCAAGGCCGATCTTGATCATCGGCTTGATCTGGCCGGCATCGTAAAGCGCCTCTATCACGAGTGAGGTCAGTCCGCCGGTGGTCTTGTGGTTTTCCGCCACGATCAGCCGATCGAAACGGCTCGCAAATTCAAGCACGGTCACAGTGTCGAAGGGTTTGATCGTCGGCACGTGCAGGACGCCGGCGTCGATCCCCCGCCCTTGCGCGGCCTTGGAGGCATCGAGCGCACGAGCCGACATATAGCCTGTCGCAATAATGCCCACGTCGCGGCCTGCGCGGAGCACCTTCGCCTTGCCTACCTCAAAGCGGTAGTCGGCCCCGAGTTCCACTGGCACCTTGCCGCGCAGGTTCCGTACGTAGACAGTGCCTGGAATGTCGGCGCATGCGCGAACAACCTGCTTGAGTTCGGTCGCGTCGCAGGGATCGATGATGGTCAGATCGGCGATCCCGCGCATCATGTTCAGGTCTTCGGTCGCCTGGTGCGTGGCGCCGTAGCCGTTCACCAGTCCCGGCATGCCGGCAAAAATCTTCACGTTGGCTTTGGAATGGGCACAGGCCAGCGCCACGAAATCATAGGCGCGCCGGGTGATGAACACCGAATAGGTGGTGCAGTAGGCGATCTTGCCTGTCTTGGCCATGCCGGCGGCGATCGCCATCAGATTTTGCTCCGCCATGCCGACGTTGAAAAAACGGCTGGGATGAGCGTCACGGAACGGAAGGATGTCGCTGTAACGGCCCATGTCCGCCGTCAGGCCGACGATCTCGGAACGCTCTGAGGCGAGTTCGGCCAACGTCCTGCCGAATGGCGCAAGCTCCGTCGTCTTGCCGGCGACGTCGACGATTTCTCCCATACCACGCGTGCGGCCCGCGGCGATCTGGATATCAGCCATTTTCTCTCTCCAACTCGTCGATGAGCGCGGTCCACTCGCTGTTGTCGACGCGCACAAAATGGGCGCGCTCGCGTGCCATGATGGTGGGGATGCCGAAGCCGGGCGTGGTGCGCATGACGATCGCCTTCGGCTTGCCGTTCTGCTCGCGCGAGGCGGCGAGCGCTGCGGTCAATGCTGTGAGATCGTTGCCATTGACCTCGCGGGTTTCCCAGCCGAACGCGGCCATCTTGTCGGCGACCGGCTCGATGCGGACAGTTACCGGCCCGTCCGCCTGAATGCCGTTGCAGTCGATCAGCGCGACAAGGTTGTCGCATTTGAAGGTAGCGCCGCCCATCGCGGCCTCCCAGGTCGAGCCTTCCTGCAGTTCGCCGTCGGAGAATTCGCAGAATACACGCGCGGAGGAGCCGTCCAGCTTCAGGGCTATCGCCATGCCGACAGCTTGCCCGAGGCCGTGGCCAAGCGAGCCTCCGACCATTTCCACGCCAGGGGTTTCGTCGAAGGTGCTCATCGGCAGCCGCGAGCCGTTCAGGCCATAACTCGGCAGTTCGTCCACTGGGATGATGCCGGCCTCGGCGAGAACGGCATACATCGCGATCGAGTAGTGGCCGGTCGACAGCACGAAGCGGTCGCGTTCCGGCCAGTCGACATTGGCTGGATCGTAACGCATCTCATGGAAATAAAGGGACGCGAGGCAGTCAGCCATGCCGAGGCCTTGCGCGATGTAGCCCTCCCCCTTGCCGCTCGCCATGTGCATCATCTTGCGACGCAGTTCGAGAGCTCGCGCCTGAAGGGCCGGAATATCCGCTTCGGCCGGTGGATGATTGAGGATCGTCATGGCAAGTCCTTCTTCTGACGCCTGGGAGTGGTCACAGCGCGAGGCCGGGACGGGCCCAGGGCATGGCAACGAGGCGCCCAGTCCCCGACAGCGTGATGAATGCCGTGGTGAGACCGGCGCCGCCAAAGCAGATGTTGGTGGTGTAGGGATCGGGTGTGGCGATGCGCTGCACCTCGCCGCCTTCGGGCGAGACAACGACGATGCCGCCAAAGCGCAACGTGGCGATCGCGATGTTGCCGCCGGCTTCCACGGCCAGCGAATCGTAGCGTTGGAAACCCGGCAGACCGGCAGCCAGATCGCCCCCCGTAGGGGACGGCCAATCGGCCTTCGCAAGCCGGCCCGGAGCTTCTAGGCACCAGGACCAGAGCCGGCCGGACGAAGTCTCCGCGACATAGAGCGTCCGATGATCCGGCGAGAGACCGATCCCGTTCGGCCCGATCAGCGGATAGGCGACCTCATGGATGGCACTGCCGTCGGCTTTGGCATAGTAGATCGCGCCGAAATCGAGCTTGCGGCCCTGGCGATGGCCGTGATCAGTGAAATAGAAGCCGCCGTGACGGTCGAAGACGATGTCGTTGGGCGCTGAAAGCGCGACGTCGCCGCATCGGTCGTAGAGTGTCTCGACGGCCCCGGTCTCCGGATCGACGCGCTGGATGCTGCCGCCGACATTGTCATGCGCTTTGGCCACCGGCCGCCATCTGCCATCGGTGCGATCCCAGGTGAACCCGCCATTGTTGCAGACATAGAAGTGACCGTCAGGACCGAGTGCCAGACCATTGGGTCCACCGCCGGTATCCGCGACCGTCGTCTTGGCGCCGTCCGATGCTACCCGCGTTAGCCGCCCGACGCCGATTTCTGTGACTACGACGCTTCCGTCTGGCATGACGACAGGACCCTCGGGAAAGGCGAGATCTTCGGCGAGAACAGTGAAGCTCGTCACTGAGCAGATCCACTAAGCTTCGAAGGTGTGACGCCGAGCGCATCCGAAAGCGCGGCGGGCGTGTCGACAAGGCTGTCGGGTTCGAGCAGAGAGAGCTCCGCACGATCGTAAAAGCCGTAGGCGACGGCAACCACTGGCATGCCCGCGTTGCGGGCGGCACGAATATCCTGGGGGCCATCACCGACATAAATCGCATCGGCTGCCTCGGCGCCTGCCCGTTCGAGCCCGAGAAGGATGGGAGCGGGATGGGGCTTGCGTTCAACCGTATCCTCGGCCGTAACAATCGCCGTGAAAGTTTCCGGTGGAATGCCAGCGACGCGAAGATCGATGAGCGTGCGCTCGACACCCTTGTTGGTCACGAGGCTGACGCTTCGCCCCGAAGCCGCAAGGCCGGTCACCATCTCACGGATACCTTCGAAGACCTTTATGAACTCGATGCATCGTGGATAGGTTTCGCGATAAGCGGCGTGCAATTCCTCCACCCGGTCCGGCGCAACTAACGCGAACACTTCCGGCGGACGCATGGCAAAGAGGTTGTCGATCGGGAAGTCGTCTGGCGGAAAATCGCGATCAAGCCCCTCGCGGAAGACGCCGGTGTAACATTCCAACACGGCCTCGCGCGTATCCACGAGCGTGCCGTCCAGATCGAAAAGAACATGTCGTCTGGTGGTGATCGTCATGGCGCATCCTTGTTGGTCTGACTGCGCTCGACGAGTTGCGCACGAAAATTCCAGAGAGGTCCGAGATCCCGACCGAGGTCGCGGAAAAGCGGATAGGCGGCGGCGTAGCGGTCGGCGAGCACCGGATCCGGCTCTACCCTGCCGGCGATGCGCACCATCGCGCGGGCGGCTTCCGGCAACGATGAGTAAAGCCCCGCCGCGTGCGCGGCGAGCAGGGCGACGCCAAGCGCGCCGGTCTCCTCGGCCTCCGGCATCGAGAGCGGCCTCTTCATGGCGGCCGCGCAGATTTCCCGCCACAGGGCAGAGCGTGCGCCGCCGCCGGTGATGCAGATGTCCGTGACCGGGGTGTCGAGCGCGCCGTAGCAATCGATCATCGAGAAGGCGACGCCTTCCATCACCGCCCGAACCATCGCCGCCGGAGTGGTGGACAGGTCGAGGCCAAACAGCGATCCGCGCGCCGATGGCTCGAACCGCGGTGCGGACATGCCGGAGGTGTTGAAATAAGGATGGATGATCAAACCGTTGCTCAAGGCCGGCACAGCGCGCGCTGCCCGTTCGACGGCTACAAAGTCGATCGCATCGAACGTTCCATATTCCTTTCGGCCAAACGCTTGCAGGATCCAGTCGAGGCAGAGCGAGCCGCCGCCGGTATTGGACATCAGCCGCTGCCAGCGACCGTCGGGCATGAGGAATAGGAAGCCGACGCCGGCCGGCTCGAACAGCGGGCTGTCGACCGTCAGGTTGTTCATGAAACTCGTGCCGATCACGGTGACGGCCTGCCCGCTTTCGAGCGCGCCGACTCCTATAGCGGCCGCAACCGCATCGCCCGCGCCAGTGACGACGGGCGTGCCGGCGGCAAGGCCGGTCTCGGCAGCCGCGATCTCGGAAACGCGACCCACCACCTCGCCGATTCCAAGGACGGGCGCGAGCTTCGCCATCATCTCCGGAATACCGGCAAGATCAAAGAGTTCGGCCGATGGCTTGCGAGTGCGGATGTCGCAGGGAAAAAGCGAAAGATCGGATTCATCCGTCGCGATCTCGCCGGTCAGCCGGTAGTTCACATAATCCTTGGCGAGGAAGACCGTCTCAATGCGGTCATAGAAGGTGCGGTCGTGCCCCTTCAACCACGAGAGCAGCAGCAGCGACAGGCCGGGAATAGGCGCATTGCCGGATATGGCGAAGAGACGGTCGACGCGGCCATCCTCCTTCCAGCGATCGAGCATACCGGCAGCGCGCGCGTCCGGCCAGGCGATGGCGGGTCCGGCAGGATTGCCGTCGCGATCGAGCGTCCAGAGACCGCCCATATGGCCACTCACACCGACGCCGACGATCTCCTCGGGGGCGATGCCGGTCGTGGCGACCGCCTCGCGGATCGCGGCGGCGACGCCCTCGTAAGTGC
>JAEYXI010000070.1 GCA_023428515.1 Pseudomonadota bacterium
CAGCACCGAAGATATGGCGCGGTTGATCGTATCGGCTTTATTGTAGAGCGGAAGAATAGCGGTGAATTTCGGCACAACCTACCTCTTTGGGCGGCCCGAAGACAAATCGTCCAGAGAACGGCCCGGCCTGGAAAGTGCCGGTACGATTTGCCTGCAGCCCGCTCGGGCCTTTGCCCGCGGTTTGCCCCACCACGTCGTTCTATATTGCACTGCAACATAACGATCATGCAACAGAAAAGTGGCGAGAAGACGCATCCACGCTTCCTTCTGAACAGGCTGGACGTTGACCAAGCGGAAACCGAACGTCATCACCTGGATACCAACGCTATTGCGACGTTGAACGTCAGCCGTCACGGCTCGAATCCCACGGTTCTATCCTGGCCGAACAGATGATCGAGACCAGCGAAACGGCGGCGAAGAACACCGCGTAGATCCAGAGCAGCCTGACCGGCTCCGCGCCGCTCGCCCACACCAGAAGCACGTAGACGGCGGCCCCCGCGAAGGCGAATTGCGCGACGCGGCGGATCAGCCTGGCCGCATTGAGGTAGCTCAGGAAGAGCGTCGCCGGCTGGTAGAAGCCGCTGATCAGCACGATCAGCGCAGCGACAGGGGCCGCCTCAGGCGGGACGACGTTGTTTTGCCCCAGCAGCAGGTCGAAGATCAACTGCCCGAACAGCAGGACGGCCAGCGCCGGCACCGCGCTCGCCGCGACGCAGAGCGCGATCACCAGGAAGAGCCCGCGCCGCGCTTTCGGCATGTCGCCGCCGAGAAGCTGGCGGCTGATGCGCGGCAAGAAAATCTCGGCCAGCGTGCGCGTTCCCGCCATGGCCAGCCGGCAGACCTTCATGACGCTGTCGAACATCACCAGCGCCGGTCCCACGCCGAGCAGCGCCGTCACGACCGCATATGGCGAGTTGAGCACGAAGAGTTCGGAGAGCGCGAAAACCAGCGACGACCAGAACCGCTTCCAGTGCGCCACGATGCCGCCCCGCGTCACCGGCGCCGCGCGCAGGCCCCAGATCGGCGATGCCCTCAGCATCCTCGCGAGCACGGCCATGAAAACGATGACGATGACGGTCGTCGCCACGCCGAACAGCAGGAAGCTGCCGGTCATCCAGAACAGGCCGAGGGCGGCGATGAACAGCAGCCTTCTGATGATCGAGACGAAAGCAAACTGCCGGCCGAGATCGGCCGACCAGACGGTCGATTGCAGGTCGAAAGACCAGTAGGCGGTGAACAGGCAGCCGAACAGATAGAGCGCGTTGCCGAGATAGCGGACAGGGTCGTCGAGCCCGAACCATGCCGGTATCAGGAAGGACAGCACCGTCAGCAGCGCCGCCTGCGCGCCGAGGAAGCGAAACACCTCGCCGCCCGTACCGCTGTCGCCGGCGACGCCGAGCGAGCGGGGACGCAGCGCCATGTAGTTCGCCCGCCCGATCGCCTGGTCGATCGGCTGCACGTAGAACCCGACCGCCGTCAGGAACACGATCTCGGCATAGCGGGACTGGTCGAGGCCGCGCGCCAGCACTAGCAGTTGCACCAGTGTGAAGGCGAGGTTGAGCCCGGTATGCGCGACATGCAGCGCACCGAAACCGGTCGCAAGCCCGACCAGCCGCTGCGCGCGGCTTTTCACCGCGATCTCGCTCAAGTGGATATCATCGCGAAGGCCTCGCGTCCGTGATTGCATCGGACCGAAAGGTGGGAACCGGTCTTTACGATCATCCGATGCTCAATAAGAGTTTGGACCGCACCTCCGAACGGACGTGCGATCGAACCGTTAGCCTCCCGACCTCCCGAAAATGCCTTTACTTGCGCGTCGAGGACGCGATCGTCCATGTCTGGAACCGCTCGCCGCGCAGCGACTTGTAGACCCCGATCGCCGTCGCCCACATCGCCACCATGATCTCCCAGAGGCTGGTCATCACCGGCAGGTCGAAGCGGTCCGCCGCGAAGGCCGCCGCTGCAAGCGCCAGCAGATACACGACGAATGGCAGCACTCCGAACGCGCCAAGCACGATCAAGGCTGACGCCGCCGCGCCGATGGCGAGGAAGTAGCCGGCCAGCCAGCGCAGATATTTGTGCGACAGGTATTTGTAGACCGACAGCGCGTCGAGCTTGGCGATCTTCGGCCACAGCAGGCGATGGCAATTGAAGGCGCGGCAGGCGATTCGCACCTTGCGGCGGAATTCGTCGCCGCGGACGGTCGCCGCCCGCTCATAGGCGAGGAAGTCGGCTCCGCGCACCAGCCTGTAGCCGGAGCAAAGGATCGACATCGAGGTGAAGAAGTCGTCGATGATGTCGGCGGGCGTCGGCCGGTGAAGTTCCCTGCGGATCGCGAAGAGCGAGCCGTCGGCGCCCATCACCGAGCCGGTGTCGCTTTCGAGCTGCTTCACCCACTCCTCGTGCTTCCAGTAGAGCGTGCCCACCTTGGCTGTCTGGCTTTCGTCGGCGTTCTCGTAGACCAGGTGCCCGGTGACGCAACCCACCTCCTTGTCGCGGAAATAGCGCGGCAGGTTGCGCACCGCGACCGGGTCGATCATCACATTGGCATCGGTATAGATGACGACCTCGGCCTTGGTCATGGACAGCAGCCTGTTCATGCCCGCGCTCTTGCCGCTGCGTCCCTCGGCCAGCGACAGGGTGAACTCTCCCGCGACCGATTGCAGCACCTCGTTGGTGCCGTCGGACGACGCATCGCTGTGGATCAGGAGTTGGCAGTCGCCCAGCGCGTCGCGAACGGCGCGCATGTTCTCGATCTTCTGATCGATCACCTTGCGCTCGTTGTAGACGCAGCACACCACCGCGAAGCTGGTCGGCTCCGGCAGCGTCTGGTTCAACGGCCTCGGCCGGAGCCGCCTGATCGCCAACAGCGACAGCGGATAGGTGACGTAGGGATGCAGCACGAGCAGAACGCAGATCAGGAATACCGCGATCAGGAAGGTCATGGCCTCGGTTCCTCCCCGTTGGGGAAGGAACCTGTCTGTGGTGCTCCTGCAGCCAGGGCGGATACGATCGTCATCCCCTTGCCAGGCATTTCAGCATTCATCCGCTCGGCTACCTCTCTTTCAAGCTCCCTTACCCTCGCCCTTAATCTACGACATTGCGTCCGGCCGATGCCGCCGATGTCGATGCCCCGACGACAGTGA
>JAEYXI010000212.1 GCA_023428515.1 Pseudomonadota bacterium
GCGATGGGGTTGCCCGAATAGGTATAGCCGTGGAATAACTCGATCACGTGCTCCGGCCCATTCATGAAGGCGTCGTGTATTTCCTTGGAGACGAAGACGGCACCCATTGGGATGACGCCGTTGGTCAGGCCCTTGGCGGTGACCATTATGTCTGGCGTGATACCGAAATAGTCGGCGGCGAACGGCGTACCGAGACGGCCGTAGCCAGTGATGACCTCGTCGAAGATCAACAGGATGTCATGCTTGGTGCAGATCTCGCGGATGCGCTTCAGGTAGCCCTTCGGCGGGACCAGCACGCCCGTGGAGCCCGCCACCGGTTCGACAATGACTGCGGCAATGGTCGAGGCGTCATGCAGAGCAATGATGCGTTCCAGCTCGTCGGCGAGTTCCACGCCATGCTCCGGCTCGCCCTTCGTGAAGGCGTTCTTGGCGAGGTTGTGCGTGTGCGGCAGATGGTCGACGCCAGTCAGCAGCGTGCCGAACATCTTGCGGTTGCCGACAATGCCACCGACGGAAACGCCACCGAAATTGACGCCGTGATAGCCACGCTCACGGCCGATCAGCCGGAAGCGCGAGCCATTGCCCTTGGCGCGATGATAGGCAATGGCCGTCTTGAGCGCCGTATCGACCGATTCCGAGCCCGAATTGGTGTACATGACATGCTCAAGCCCGGCCGGTGCGATATCCACCAGGCGATTGGCCAGTTCGAAGGCGAGCGGATGGCCGAACTGAAATGTCGGCGCAAAGTCGAGCTCGGCGGCCTGTGATTGGATCGCCTCGGTGATCTTCGGCCTGCAATGACCAGCATTGACACACCAAAGTCCCGCTGCCCCATCCAGGATCTTCCTGCCGTCCGATGACGTGTAGTGCATGTCCTTGGCCGAGACGACCATGCGCGGGGCTTTTTTGAACTGGCGGTTAGGCGTGAACCCCATCCAGAACGCACTGAGATCGTTCGGTGTGACTTTAAGCCGGTTCGACATGACCAAGCTTCCTTTCGTAGCTCGTTGCGGTGATGCCAGCGCTTGGTCCAAGCGGCGTTTTCATGTTAGTCAAATTTTGACCGGATGGACAAACGTTAGCACCGCCAAAGAGGCGGTCAAGGGGACTGATAGCGGAAATGAAGCTCGCGGAGCGCGCTCCACAGGTCGGCAAAAACTGGTCCAGCGAATTGGGCCACAGAAGCCGCAGGCGGCTCGGCGCGTGACCACCGCCGCTGCTGCCCCACGGCGCACACGCATCCAGCAGGAGAAGCGCGAGCTGATCCTGGAAGCGGCGCTGGAAGTTTTCTCCACGAACGGCTTTCGCGGCTCCACGATCGATCAGATCGCCGACGCCGCCGGCATGTCGAAACCCAACCTGCTTTATTATTTCCGCAGCAAGGAAGACATCCACGAGACGCTGATGCAGCGCCTGCTCGATACGTGGCTGGCGCCGCTGCGTGAGCTCGACAATGTCGGTGACCCGCTGACCGAGCTGCGCAGCTACATCCGTCGCAAGCTGCAGATGGCGCGCGACTATCCGCGCGAGAGCCGCCTGTTCGCCAACGAGATCCTGCAAGGCGCGCCGCGCATCAAGCCGATGCTGGAAGGCGATATGAAGGAGCTGGTCGACGAGAAGGCCGAGGTAATCAAGGGCTGGATGCGCGACGGCAAGATCGCGCGTACCGATCCCTGGCACCTGATCTTTTCGATCTGGGCAACGACGCAGCATTATGCCGATTTCGACGTGCAGGTGCGCGCCGTACTCGGCCCCGACCGCGGCAGCGAAGGCCGCTTCGAAGATGCAGCGCGCTTCCTGGAGCAGCTTTTCCTGGATGGGCTGAAGCCGAGGGCAAAATCCTGACGAGGTGATCGCTTGCCGCAATTGTCCGTCGCGACCCTCAACAGCCTGCGCGCCATAGCGGTGAGGCATTCCCGCGTCCGGCATGAGGTGGACGACTTGATCCAGGATGTGCTGCTGGCGGCGGTGGCGCAAGGCAAGGACATCGGCGATCCCGGCTTCCCCGCCTGGGCGGCAGGCGCCATCCGGCTGAGATCACGCTTTCTGGCGCGCACGGCGGCCCGGCGCACGCGCAGGGAGGGCGCCTATGCCGCGACGCCACACTCGACGAAAACAGGATTGGCGCTGCGTATCCCAAACAGTTTCGTCGAGGGACTTCCACCCAGCCGGCGTATCGTCGCGCTGCTCATCAATCTCGGCATGGGCCGAAAGGAGGTCGCCTATCTGCTCGGACTGACCGATGTGGCGATGCGCCAGCGTCTCGCCGGGCTGAAAAAGGCGATGACGGAGGCTGGCGTCAGCCCCCTGCCCGTCCTTGAGTCGGACAGCGGCGGCCTGCCCAGAGGGCTCGTGCGCCGTGGGTTAAAGGCCGCGCTGCCGCCGCGAAAAATCCGTCAGTTCGCGGTGCGCGATCCGGACGGGCTGACGATTTTGATTTCGAGCGGTCACGTTTCCGATGCCGGCGGCAACTAAAGGACGCATCATCCAACACGGAGTACATCCATGCGCCCCAAGATCGACAGGGTCACCATCATCTTCAACGTTAGCGACATCGACCGCACCGAACACTTCTATCGGGAACATCTCGGGCTGGATTTCACCCGCTACGATGACGGCGACCACGGCTCTTTCCTGATGACGAGCATCGGCAGCAATGTCGAGGTCATGGCGTTCAAGGGAGACCCGAAGCCCGGCAATACGCCGAACGTCGTCTTCAACCTGCCGGATGGCGGCATCGACACCGTGATCGCGTCGCTCGCCGCCGCAGGGGTCGAAATCGTCACGCCGGTATCGCCGGCTCCGGACGGCTGGTTCACCGACTTTCGCGACCCCGACGGCCACATCGTCTCGTTCTACCAGTCGGAAAAACTCCCGCGCGGCGAGGCATAGGCAGTCCAGGACACGGCGGCGACGGCGCTT
>JAEYXI010000256.1 GCA_023428515.1 Pseudomonadota bacterium
ATGGGAACGGTCTTGCCGATGAGCGAAGGGTCGTCGAGCACGACTTTGCGGATCTGGACGTCGACATCGCGCGACAGAAGCTGTCCGATGTCGCGCATCTGGGGCTTGTTTGCCGTATCAGCGCCGACCTGGGCAGCCAGCGCTTTGCGGGCCAGCTTCGTGTAATCGGCGGTCATGATGGCGTTCGGGTCGCGCTGGCCATCGGGGTCGATGACCGAGCGGTCGAGGTTCACGTTGAGCAGGAACGAGGACTGGACGAACGCGGTATAGCCCTTGGAGACGATGGAGCCGAACAGCATCGACAGGAATGCGAGGCCGAAAAGAATAGCCAGCACACCGTACATGCGGAACCGGCGCTCGGCAGCGTAGCGGCGGGCGACCGAGCGCTTGATGGTCGCGCTCGTCTCGGCGCCGGGGCCGCGCGGGCCGGCCATCGGGGAGGAAAGCGGTCCTGGAACCGTCTCGACAGCCATTATTCGTACTGCTCCCGGTATTTGCGCACGATGTAGAGCGCATAGATGTTGAGGCAAAGGGTGAAGACGAAGAGCGTCAGACCCAGCGCGAAGGCAACGAGTGTCTGAGGCGAGTTGAACTCGAGGTCGCCGGTCAGCTGGCTGACGATCTTGACGGTGATGGTGGTCACCGGCTCGAACGGGTTGAGTGTGATATTGGCGGCGATACCCGCGGCGAGCACGACGATCATCGTCTCACCGATGGCGCGGGACGCGGCCAGCAGGATCGCGCCCACGATGCCGGGAAGAGCGGCCGGGAGCACGACCCGCTTGATGGTCTCGGACTGCGTGGCGCCGAGACCGTAGGAGCCCTCACGCAAGGACTGCGGCACGGCGTTGATGATGTCGTCCGAGAGCGACGACACGAACGGGATGAGCATGACACCCATGATCAGGCCCGCCGTCAGAACGCTCGTTGCTGAGATTTCGAGGCCGATGAGGCCGCCGGCGTCGCGCAGGTATGGGCCGAACGTGATCAGGGCGAAAAGGCCGTACACGATAGTCGGGATGCCGGCGAGGATTTCAAGCAGCGGCTTGGCGAGCGTGCGGACGCCACGGCTCGCGTACTCCGACATATAGATGGCGCTGAACAGTCCGACCGGCACCGCGACGAGCAGCGCGACGATAGAAATGTAAAGCGTGCCCCAGATCAGCGGAATGAGACCGAACTGACCATCGCCGCCACCCGACTGGCCCGCCGCCGAGAAGCGCGGATCCCAAACGGTACCGAAGAAGAATTTCCACGGCGGCACGAAGTGGAAGAAGTGCAATGTCTCGAACAGCATCGAGAAGACGATGCCAACGGTCGTCAGGATGGCGACCATCGAGGCGAGAATAAGCCCGACCTGGACGACCGCTTCGACGGTGTTGCGGGCACGGAGCTTGGGACCGGAGCGCCAGCTGGCGTAGAAAAATCCGAGAGCCGCGAGCGCGGCAGCGATGCCGCTGATGATGAGGCGGCTTTTCTGCTGCAGATCAACCTGGTCATAGGCGGCTGCAATGACGTAGGGCTCCGGTGCGGAACCGAGCGCGACGCCGCGATCCTGCAGAACTTTCTGAGCATCCGCGGGCGAGGTGAAACCGTAACGGGCGCGGCGCACGGTTTCGTATTCATCGCGCGTAAGCTTGGGCAGACCGCGCGAAACCGCGTTGACGCGACCGATGGTCAGAGATTGCTCCGCGTCGCTGAGAGAGCGCACGCTCTCGGGAAGATCCTGCGAAACGAGGTTCTGGATGACGATCGGCGCGACGGCAATCCAGGCCACCGTTACGAGGAGCGCCGGAAGCAACGTCCAGAGCGCGAAGTAGACGCCGTAGTATCCAGGCCGAGAGTGAAGCTGCGCATCGCCTTTCTTGGCGAGCGCATTGGCCTTGGACAGCCCGACGACGAATGCCAGCAGGGCAGCGAGGCACAATCCCAGGAGCAAAACGGAGGTAGACAACTTAGCGGTCCTCGCTGACGGCCGGGTGGCGGCTATGCCTGGCTTCGGGGCCGGATCAATCCGATTACGCCCCCGTTGGTCAAGGAGGTCCGGGCGCCCAAAAGAGCTGCCCGAACCCTTTCGTGTTTGCCGTGAGGCAAAGTCCTTACATGGACTTGGCGGCCTTCACGTCTTCCTGAAGCTTGGCGCGCTCAGCGTCGGGAGCGGGAACCAGGCCGTACTCAGCGAGCGGGCCGTCAGGACCGATCATCTTGTCCGAGGAGAAGAACTCCACGTATTCCTTGAGGCCCGGGATGACGCCGATGTGCGCCTTCTTCACGTAGAACTGGAGAGGACGCGACACCGGGTACTTGCCCTCGGCGACGGTCTCGACCGACGGCTTGACGCCGCTGACGGTCGCGACCTTCAGCTTATCGGTGTTGTTCTCGTAGAACGACAGACCGAACACGCCAACGCCCTTCGGGTTGGAGGTCAGGCGGGCGAGCGTCTCGGTGTAATCGCCGTCGATGTCGACAGCAGCGCCGTCCTTGCGGACCTTGACGCAAGCCTTGTCGGCAGCCTTGGCCTTGTCCTTGTCGTCCTTGCCCTCAGCCTTGGCGAGCTGGAGCTTGTCGCCGCCGGTCGCCTTGCAGCCAGCGTGCATGACCTTCTCTTCGAACACTTCGCGCGTGCCGTGCTTCTCGCCCGGGATGTAAGCGGCGATCGGCCAGTCGGGGAGCGCAGCGTTCACTTCCTTCCAGGTCTTGTAGGGGTTGGCGACCAGAGCGCCGTCCTTCGGCACTTCAGCAGCCAGAGCAAGGTAGAGATCCTTGGGCTCGACAGACCAGTCAGCGGACTTGGCGTCGACTGCGAAGACGATGCCGTCGTAGCCGAACTGGACTTCGACGATGTCCTTCACGCCGTTCTTGGCGCACTCTTCGATCTCGGCCGGCTTGATCTTGCGAGAGGAGTTGGCGATGTCGATCGTGGCTTCGCCGAGGCCCGAGCAGAACTGCTTCAGGCCGGCAGAGGAGCCACCCGACTCAACGATGGGGGTCTTGAAGTTCGAGTAGGTCTTGCCGAACTGCTCTGCGACGATGTTGGCATAGGGAAGAACCGTCGAC
>JAEYXI010000298.1 GCA_023428515.1 Pseudomonadota bacterium
GGCGCGGCCGCGCCATCGACGCCCTTGGCCATCCGATCGATGGCGGTCCGCGCCTCCCCCGGGGCGATCCCGACGAGGCCGCGCTGATCGCGCAACCGCCAGCTCTGGCGCGCCAGCGCGTCGGCGAAGGCTTCGCCACCGGCGTCAAGGTCATCGACATCTTCACGCCGATCTGCTTCGGCCAGCGCCTCGGCATCTTCGCCGGCTCAGGCGTCGGCAAGTCGACGCTGCTCGCCATGCTCGCCGCCGCTTCCGCCTTCGACACGGTCGTCGTCGCGCTGGTCGGCGAACGCGGCCGCGAAGTCCGCGAATTCCTCGAAGACACGATCGGCCCCGAATGCATGGCAAAGACCATCGCCGTCGTCTCGACCAGCGACGAGAGCGCCATGATGCGCCGCCGCGCGCCTGACACGGCCATGCGCGTCGCCGAGCACTTTCGCTTGAAGGGCGACCGCGTGCTGCTCATCCTCGATTCGATCACCCGCTTCGCTCACGCCTTGCGCGAAGTCGCCACCGGCACTGGCGAACCTCCGGTCGCGCGTGGCTATCCTGCTTCCGTCTTCACCGAGCTACCGAAGCTGCTCGAACGCGCCGGCCCCGGCATCGAAGGTTCAGGCTCCATCACGGCGATTATCTCGGTGCTGATCGACGGCGACGACCATAACGATCCCGTCGCCGATTCCGTGCGCGGCATCCTCGACGGCCATGTCGTGCTCGACCGTACTATCGCCGAGCAGGGCCGCTACCCCCCGGTCAATCCGCTCTCATCCATCTCGCGCCTTGCTCCAAAGGCCTGGAGCGACGATCAGCGCACGCTCGCCACCAAGCTGAAGGCGATGATCTCGCGCTTCGAATCGACGCGCGACATCCGCCTGCTTGGCGCCTACCAGCCCGGCGCCGACGCCGAGCTCGATGCCGCCGTCAGGCAGGTGCCGCTGATCTACGAAGCGATGACGCAGACGCCGCGCGACAAGCCGTCCGCCGACGCTTTCGCCGACCTCGCCCGCCATCTGAAGTCGAAGGAGAGACCGCATGTGGCCCCGCCGCAAGGCTGATCGCTTGCTCGACCAGTTGGTTCGCGAGAACCGGCTGGCGGACGAGGATGGCGCCGCCAACCCGCCGCAGCAACGTGCAGGCCTGTCCGCGGAGCAGAGCGCCAAGCGACGAGATCGTCGGACTGACCTGACCATCGCCGCGCTCGGTGTGACGCTCGGCCTGATCTGCGCGCTGTTTCCCTGGTATATCTTCTTCAATCCGGACGAATTCGGCATCCGTGCGATGAAGTTCGGTGGCAGCGGCGGCGGGAGCGAGCCGATCGTGCTCGGCGCCCAGCCCGAGCGCATCGGGGCGCCTGTCGCGGTCCAGGAGCCGCTGTCGATCGAGCTCGATCTTCGCAGCACCGGCACGGCGCTCCAGGAACCGGAGAACGGGGGTGACGAGGAAACGACCGGACTGTCCGAGCAGCCCTTCCCGCCGTCTGCCATCTCTTTCAGGGTCGTGCAGATCGCCAACGGCCGCGCCATGCTCGAGGACGACACCGGCCTTTTCGTCGTGCAGCCCGGCTCGATGCTGCCAGACAGCACGCGTGTGAAGACGATTGAGGAACGCGACGGCCGCCCGGTGCTGGTCACCGACGCAGGGGTAGTACTCGACATCGAAAAGTGAACTCGCTAGGCGGCGTGACGCCTACCTGTCAGTTCGAACCCAATGGCCTTAAGCACGGCCATTGTGGTTTCAAGCGTCGGATTGCCGTTCTCGCTAAACGAGCGATAAAGCTGCTCACGCGCCAAACCGGTTTCGCGCGCGATTTTCGTCATTCCTTTAGCACGCGCTACGACACCCACAGCCTTGGCGATATATCGCGCATCGCCAGTCTCGAACGCATCCGCGAGGAACACCTCGATAGCATCATCCGACGTCAATGCGTCGGCAGGATCGTAGTCGTAGAGCTTCTTAGCCATTAGTCGTTCCATTCCTGAGCCAGTCGCTTCGCCTGCTCGATGTCTCGTGCCTGCGTGCTCTTGTCTCCGCCACACAACAAAAGGACGATCTCCCGGCCCCTCTGCTGGAAATAAATCCTGTAACCCGGTCCATAGTGAATCCTGAGTTCGCTGATCCCACTGCCGACTGGAGATACATCGCCCGCGAGTCCATTCGCCAATCGGAACAGACGCGCCGCGATAATCGCCCGAGCGCGATCGTCTTTCAGCTTTCGCTCCCATTTCCGAAAGTCGGCGGTTTGCTTGAGCTGAACCATGGCTACGGTTGTATTTTATAAATCACAGCTCGTCAAGCGATGCCGATACCAGCCACGCGCAAGGCCCACGCAAGACTGGCAGCCTAGTCTCCGGAAATCTGCCCGGAGATTCTCATGGAGTCCGTCAACCTTTTCGCCCTTGCCACACAGCAGTCGCGATGGCTTGCCGTGCGTCAGTCGGCGGTTGCCGGGAACGTCGCCAACGTCAACACGCCGGGCTATGTCGCGGCCGACGTCGAGCCATTCGACAAGGTTTTGGACAAGACCGGCGTAACGATGGCCTCCACGCAAGCGGGTCACCTCGGCGGTCAGGTGACGGAATCCGGTTTCGCTGTTCGCGAACAGACGCACGAACCTTCGCTCCTGCCGTCAGGGAATTCCGTCGTGCTGGAGAACGAATTGCTCAAGGCCGGCGAGATCGGCCGACAGTTCGAACTCAACACGGCGATCGTGAAGGCCTTTCACCGCATGCTCATGCTGACGTCGAAGAGCTGACCATGGATCCGCTTGCCGCAGCCTTGAAAGTCGCAGCGTCCGGCCTCAGCGCCCAGTCGGAGCGCCTGCGCGTCGTTTCGGAGAATCTGGCCAACGCCCAGTCCACCGGCTCCACGCCAGGAGCCGAGCCATATCGCCGCAAGACGATCAGCTTCGCTGCCGAACTCGACCGCGCGACAGGCGGCTCGCTTGTCGAGGTGAACGAGATCGGTCGCGACCGGGGCGACTTCCCGGTCGAGTTCATCCACGGTCACGAGGCGGCTGACGACAAGGGTTACGTCAAGATGCCCAACGTCAACATGCTGGTCGAGATGGCTGACATGAGCGAGGCCAACCGCTCCTACGAAGCGAACCTGCAGGTGATCAAGCAGGCGCGCGAACTCATCTCCATGACCATCGACCTGATGCGGAGCCAGTGATGATCGGAGCCATCGGCCCACTCGACTTCAGCAAGATCGGCGGCGCGTCCGGCATCGCCAGGGGCGGCGAGGCGGCGGCCGAGGCGACGGACGCAGCCGGCTCCTTCGCCACCGTGCTCGCCGATCTCGCCACGCGCACCGTCGACACGCTGGAGCATGCCGAGCAGATGTCCGTGCAGGGCCTGCAGGGTCAGGCCGACACGCGCGAGGTCGTCGATGCGGTGATGAGCGCCGAGCAGGCGCTGACGGCTGCGGTCGCGATCCGCGACAAGATCGTCAGCGCCTACATGGAAATCAGCCGGATGTCGATCTGAGCGCCGTGCAGAAGGGGTAAGCAGTCATGAAAGCACTCGCCATCGCCGCCACCGGCATGAATGCTCAGCAGACCAATCTCGAGGTCATCGCCAACAACATCGCCAACATCAACACCACCGGCTTCAAGCGCGCGCGGGCGGAGTTCTCCGACCTTCTCTACCAGGTCGACCGCATGCAGGGCGTGCCGTCGCGCGCCAACGCCAGCCTGGTCCCGGAAGGCGTATCCATCGGGCTCGGCGTCAAAACCTCGGCCGTGCGCAACGTCCATATCCAGGGCGGCCTCACCAACACCGGCAACAATCTCGATCTGGCGATCACCGGCAATGGCTGGTTCCAGATCGAGGGCGCCGAGGGCCAGACGCTCTACACCCGCGCCGGCTCCTTCAACACCAACGCCACCGGCCAGCTCGTCACCGTCGACGGCTTCAACGTCATCCCGGCGATCACCGTGCCGCCGGATGCGCTGGACGTTATCGTCAACAAGACCGGCCAGGTCTATGCGCGCATCGACGGCCAGACCGACCTTCAGGAACTCGGTCAGCTGACGCTCGCGAGCTTCGCCAATGAGGCGGGCCTCGCACCGCTCGGCGACAATCTGTTCCAGGAGACCGCCGCTTCCGGTCCCGCCACCATCGGTGTCCCGGGCGACCCCGGTTTCGCGACCATCGAGCAGGGCTATCTGGAAAACTCCAACGTCGACCCGGTGAAGGAAATCACCGAGCTGATCTCGGCCCAGCGTGCCTACGAGATGAATTCCAAGGTCATCCAGGCTGCCGACGAGATGGCCGCCGTGGTCTCCAAGAACATCCGGTGACGCGCATGGCTAGGCGGTTTCTGGGCAGGACGACATTCGCGATCGTTGCGTTTGCGCTTCTCGCAGGCGCCCTGCCGGCGCGTACGCAGGAAGTGGTGCTC
>JAEYXI010000354.1 GCA_023428515.1 Pseudomonadota bacterium
ACCCTGACCCCATTCACGGTGACCAGGTCTGCAATCTTCTGGCCCGCGAAAGGCTTCCCTTCCCCACGGATCGCCTCGAAATCCGACAGAACGCGCTCCACAACCTTGTACTTGATCTCGTCATCGCAATGCGGCGACATGGTCGGCGTGCCATAGGTGACGGGCAGCGCCGCATAGAGATCGGCCATCGACTTCCCAGGATTGCGGTCGAGCATCTGGCATACGGCGATTGCGGTGACAAGGCCGTCATCATAGCCGCGGCCGATCGGCGGGTTAAAGAAGAAATGGCCGGATTTCTCGAAGCCGGCAATGGCGCCGAGCTCGGCCACGCGCCGCTTGATATGCGAGTGGCCGGTCTTCCAGTAGTCGGTCACCGCGCCGTTCGCCTTCAGCACCGCGTCCGTCTGGAACAGCCCGGTCGACTTCACGTCCACCACGAATTTCACGCCCGAATGCAAGGACGAGATATCACGAGCCAACATCACCCCAACCTTGTCGGCAAATATCTCGTTGCCTGTATTGTCGACCACGCCGCAACGGTCGCCGTCGCCGTCGAAGCCGAGCCCGACGTCGGTGCCGGTCTCCAGCACCTTGTCGCGGATCGCATGCAACATCTGCATGTCTTCGGGGTTCGGGTTGTAGCGCGGAAAAGTGTGGTCGAGTTCCGTGTCGAGCGGGATCACCTCGCAGCCGATACGTGCCAGCGCTTCCGGCGCAAAGGCCCCTGCTGTGCCGTTGCCGCAGGCCGCCACCACGCGCAGCTTGCGCCTGATTTTCTTTCCCACCGTCAGGTCGCCGAGATATTTCCTGCGGAAATCATCGACGAAGTCGTAGCCACCGCCGCCGGCCAGATCGAAATCGCCTTCAAGAACGATCTCCTTCAGCGCCGACATCTCCTCGGGACCGAAGGTCAGCGGGCGTTGCATTCCCATTTTCACGCCGGTCCAGCCGTTCTCGTTGTGCGAGGCCGTCACCATCGCCACCGACGGCGTATCCAGCGCGAACTGTGCAAAATACGCCATAGGGGAAAGCGCCAGCCCAATATCCTTGACGCGCGCGCCGGCGGCCATAAGCCCTGAAACCAGCGCCAGCTTGATCGACAGCGAGTAGCTGCGGAAATCGTGTCCCACCACGATCTCCGGCCCGACGCCGCGCCGCCGGATCAGCGTTGCAAGCCCCATCCCCAGCGCCTGCACGCCTAAAAGGTTGAGGTCGGACGCCCGGTCCGATCCCGGATGGCCAAACCACCAGCGGGCGTCATACTCGCGAAACCCCGTCGCCTTGATCAGCGCACTGGTCTCGAAGCCGAAACTGTTCGGGTCCGCCTCGCCGACAATCTTGAACGACACGTACGGGAACTCCAGTTGAAAGAAGCCTTGTCCGGTTCGCCGCTTGCCGGCGTCCCTAGCGCTATAGGGCATGATCCGGAAAAGTTGCAGAGTTTTCGTATTCAGGACCGGTCTCGGCTGCGTCAGGATTCACCGCATGCACAGAACGTACGAAACACTGCCCTTTCATGCTTGCAGTATCAAAATCGCACGGCTATAAGCCCGCGTCTGGTCACGGAGTGTAGCGCAGTCTGGTAGCGCACATCGTTCGGGACGATGGGGTCGCAGGTTCAAATCCTGCCACTCCGACCAGTAAAATCAAGCACTTGCTTCTTCCCAATCCCCGACATCGGGGCGCTGGGCAATGACCGTAAGTCAGCAGCCCGCAACAGCCTCGCCGGGCCGCAGTCCAGGGGCACGCGGCGCGCCTACATGATGCCGAAAGTCCTGTAGGCCTCTACCGCGCTCATTCCCTCGCGGATTGCCTTGGCGACCAGCTTCTCGCCGCGCACCTTCTCGAGCGCCAGACGGACAACCTCTTCTTCCGCATCCCGGGGAATGACGAGAACGCCTTCCTTGTCGCCGAAGAGCAGCGATCCCGGCGCGATCCGGATGCCACCTATCTCCAGTGCGCAACGGTAATCGACCACCTTGCCGCGCGCACCCTGATCCTGCGCGTAGTAGCCGGTGCAGAAGCAGGGAAAATCGAGGGCGCGGATGCCATCGATGTCGCGCGCGAAACCGTCGAGCAAGGCGCCGCGCGCGCCGAGAATCCTGGCACGGGTCGACATCAGCTCGCCCCATAGCGCGTAACGCGGGGACGCTCCGCTCGCGACGTAGATTTCGCCGGCCTTCAGATCGTCCAGCGCCTCGAACATCAGACCGAAAGGCTTCTTCATCAGCGGATTGTGGGTCAGGCCGTCTTCGGACGGGAAGATGTCCGTCTCCAGCACGGGCATGGCGCGGCCGAGCAACCGCATCTTCTCGTCAACCGGCTTGAAGACCGGCGGCAGGAACTGGTGCTGCAGACCGATCGTGTCCATCACGTCGCCGACCACGGCGACAAAAAGCTCCGTCTCGAAAAGACTGACCATCTCGGCATCGTCGGCGTAAAGGCGCGTTGGCTTGGTCATGGTGGCTACTCCGCAGCGACCGCAAGCGGCCGGCTGACCGACGGTCCGAGTACATCGGCGTTCTGCACCAATGCGCGCATGTATCCCAGCGCAAAGGCCTTGCCGGCATGCCACGGTGCATCGCAGGACATTTCGGGCGTATGATCGGGGATCATGACGCCTTCATAGTTTTCATCGCGCAGGATACGAACGATCTCGGCCATATCGATGTCGCCGTCGTCGACGAAGGCTTCGTGATACTTCGGCACCTTGCCGCGCACATTGCGGAAATGGATGTAGCCGATGCGCTTGCGGCGTGCGAAACGCCTGACGTGCTCGTAGATCTCGTCGGTACCCGGCATCTCCTGCAGCGAGCCCAGGCAGAGCTCCAGGCCGTTCGATGGCGAGTCGACGATATCCATGAGGCGGTCGTATTTCTGGGGACGGTTGACCAATCGGGCGGCGCCCCGCAACGCTTCCGCCGGCGGATCGTCGGGATGGGCGGCCATCGTCACGCCGGCCTCTTCGGCCACCGGAACGATCTCACGCAGGAAGAATTCGAGCCGCTGCCAAAGCTCCTCGCTGCTGACCTTGACCGGCTCAGCCCCAGCGCGGCCGGCACGGTAGCGCATGTTCCAGACCACCCCGTCAGGTAGAGGCAGATCGGGGTCGATCGCCGAGAGATCGAGCCCGACCGACATCGCTTCGCCGCGCGCGAACGGCCCCCTCGACCAGCCCCAGACTCCGGCGATTGAGAAATTGTAGCCGATGCAGGGAATGCCGGCGCGGCCGGCGTCGCGCACGAGTTGCTTCAGGCCTTCGAGCTGTTTTCGGCGATCCGGACCGCCGAGCAGGACATCGGACCAGAAGCGTGGCGACAGGTTCTCGATCGCGGCGAGTTCCATCCCGTTGTCGCGCACCGTCTTCACCAGCTCGGCGAAATCCTCGTAGGTCCAGAGTTCGTCGGTCGAGCAGTCTCCCCAGCCGTCATTTTCGGTGCCAGCCGAAAGCGAGGGGTCGCGTCCCCGGAAATAATTTGTCAGATGAGCGACGACGTGGGTCGCGCCCGCCTGCCGTGCAAAGCGGAAGTTTTCCGGCGTCAGCGAATCCCGGTAGAGGCCAAGTCCGATCTTCATGAGATGCCCCTACTTCACGCCGATGCCGGCGGTCAGGCCGCCATCAATCTTGTAGTCGGCGCCGGTACAGAAGCCGGCCTTGGACGAGCAGAGGAAGGCGATGAGTTCCGCCACCTCTTCCGGCTCGCCGATGCGGCCGATCGGGTGCGCCTCGCCGAAGCGCTTGTAGGCTGCCTCGACATCGGCATCGGTGCCGTTCTCGCCGCGCGCCGCCTTTTCGAGGATCGGCGTGCGGACAGAGCCGGGGCTCACCGAATTCACCCTTATGCCGGAACGCGCATAGTCGAGTGCCAGCGAGCGCGTCAGCGTGTGGATAGCGCCCTTGGTCGTGGCATAGGCGGCGACGTCCTGCTGGCAGGCGAAACCCTGCACGGAAGCGACGTTGACGATGGCGCCGCCGCCGCGCTTGATCATTTCGGGAATGCCGAAATGCGCGGTCAGGTAGATCGAGCCGACATTGACCGACATCGCCCTGTTCCAGGTGTCGAAGTCGGTGGTCGTCGCCGTCCCGTAGGGGTGCACCGCAGCGGAATTGACGATGATGTCGATGCCGCCGAAGCGATCGACGCCGGCCGCGACAGCGCTCCGCACCTGATCCGGCACCGAAACGTCGACGGTGAGCACCAGCGCCTTGGAGCCAGAGCGGTCGAGCTCCGCCTGCAAGGCCGCATTAGCCTCCTCGACGATGCCGCAGGCGACGATCGACGCGCCCCCTTCGGCAAGCCGCATTGCGGTCGCCTGCGCGATGCCGGTCGTTCCCGTGATGAGCGCGACCTTGCCGCTGAAATCACTCATGTCTTGTCTTCCTTGGGTTCATTGTTTTCTTCCGGCAGGAACTGCAGGCCGAAGTCGAGATGCCGGCTCATGAGATAGGCATAGGCCAGCCGGTCGCGCGATCGCAGGGCGCCGATGATCTCGCCATGCGCCTGCCTGGTGTCGCCCAGCACCGGGCGCTTCTCCTTGCCGATCGTCATGATGCGCACGATGACCGGGGACAGGAATGCGTACATCTCCGCGAGCGTGCGATTGCCGGCCAATCCGATTAGCGTGCTGTGAAATTCGAAGTCGTTGCGCGCAGCCTCTTCTACCGACTGGCTGTCCAGTATCCTGGCATTGACCGCCTCCAGTTTCTCGATCTCAGCGTCGGTGACATTGAGAACGAGATGGTCGCCGATGCCAACCTCGATGATCCGGCGAAACCCCTGGATGTCGTGGAACGATGAGCGCGACACATCCATCTGGGCGGCGAAGAAATTCTGGATGGCGGCGCCCTGGCGATCGGTCAGGACAGCTCCGACACGCGGCTTGGGCTCGATCAGTCCGTAGGTCCTGATGGTCCGCAGCGCTTCCCGAACGGTGTTGCGGCTGGCGCCGAAGAGATCGCAGAGCTCGCGCTCGGTCGGAAGCACGTCGCCGACAGTCATGCCACGGACGCGTATCAGGTCAAGGATCTGGCCGGCCAGCGTATCGACTGCCGACGGGCTGCCGCCCTGCCGCCCTGCCGGGCGTATCTGCGTCGGCTCGATAAGTTCAGCCAAGCCATCTCTCCCTCAATTGTTGGACCACAATGGCGTCGCCAATCGAAAAACGCAACAACTTTGGCATAGTCAGAGGTGAGGACGCTTAAAATTAGGCGATTGACAGCTCATCTGGTCCAACAATAAGAGTCTCCCCGATCTTAGGAGGAGCAGTGATGGAGCAATGCTGGCGCTGGTACGGACCGGGTGATCCGGTCACGCTCGATCACGTCAAGCAGGCCGGTGCCACCGGCGTGGTGACGGCCCTGCACGACATCTATGACGGTCGCGCCTGGCCGTTGGCCGATGTGCTCGAGCGCAAGCGCATCATCGAAGAAAGCGGGCTCACCTGGTCGGTCGTCGAGAGTATCCCCGTCCACAACTCGATCAAGATCGGCTCTCCGGAAAGAGAGCGCTACGCGGGCTGGTACAAGGACAGCATCCGCGCGCTGGCCGAGGCCGGCATCGACCTCATCTGCTATAATTTCATGCCGGTAGTGGACTGGACCCGCACCGACCTCGCCTATCGCCTGCCGACGACCGGTTACGCCCTGCGCTTCGACGCGATCGATTTTGCCGCCTACGACCTCTTCGTGCTCAAGCGCCGCAATGCGGAGGCGGGCTACAGCGCGGCCCGCATCGCGGAGGCCGAGGCGCGGCTGAAAACCTTGAGTGCTGAACGCATCGACCAGATCGAGCGCAACCTGATCGCCGGCCTGCCGGCCACCGAACGCAGCTACAACCGCGAGACGATGCGGGAGGCGCTGGCCGAGTATGACGATATCGGTCCGGCCGAGTTGCGGGCGAATCTTGCCTGGTTCCTGAAGGAGATCATCCCGGTCGCCGAGGAAGTCGGCACGCGCATGTGCATCCATCCCGACGACCCGCCCTTCTCGCT
>JAEYXI010000368.1 GCA_023428515.1 Pseudomonadota bacterium
AACCCTCCGTGGTGCTGGACATGATCGCCTTCCTGCGCGCCGACGGAAAGCAGTGGATGTGAACTGGGCTTTAACCCTACAGCTGGGAAAGCGACCATGCCGGCCGCCGATCATCCAAGGTTTCAGCAGATCTTAACGGCTCGTGCCGATCACTCGCTACCAGCTGGGTCCCGGAAGCTGGAGCGGGGAAGAGGACATGTCGATTGAGACGCGCAAGGCAGTGCATGACCGAACACTGCAGATCGTCAGCCAACACATGGCCCGCCTCGGAGTAAGCGGGCTGCCGCGCAACTACGAGCTCTTCCACGAAGCCCATAGCGGGGCCGACGCATCGCTTTCACGCGAGGTGCTTTCGCTGCCCGTCGGGCCGACCCAGGCCCTTCTCGACGAGATCGGCCTCAGGCATCAACTCTCGACCTTCGTCGCTCTTGCGTCTCCCAAGTCGCGCAATCACGAGATCAAGCTGCTTCTGGAGCTGCGCGACAAGATGTTGAGCGGCGTCTCCCAGAAGCAGGGCTTCGCGCGTGTACTGGAAGCGGTTGCCCGCAGCCTCCGTGAAGACAGCCAGGCAGGCCCGGACGACATACTTTCCGAGATTGAATATCTCAGCGTGTCGCTGTCCGACGCGGTCGTCGCCGAGGCCGAGCTGGAGACGACCCTAAAGCAGGGCGCGGACCGGCTCATCCAGGCAGAGCGAAATGCATCAGCGGCTCGGGCCATTACCCTGCGCGACCGCCTCACGTCCCTTCCCAATCACGCTGCACTGGCAGACCACCTCGACATGCTGTACGCCTCTCCGACGGAAGGGTATCGGTCGGCTCTCTTCCTGGTGACCATTCCGCAATTGCCGGCGATGGCGCAAACCTACGGAGAGCAGGCGGTCAACCGGATCATCAAGAAGATCGCGGCCATCTTCCGCAAAGCCATCAAGAAACATGACATGGTCGCCCGCATCGGCACCGCCGACTTCGCCCTCCTCCTCAAGGACGTGGACGGCGACAGCGTTCGTCCGATCGCCGAACGCCTGGTCTCGGCAGTCGGCGACAATCTTGTATTCGCCGCATCGCATCAGGCGGGTGCCACGGTCGATCTGGCGGTCGGCATCGCCCTGGCGCGCGACGCATTCTCCCCTCACCAGCTGCGCCTGCACGCCACGGCGGCCCTCGAGGCTTCGAAGGCGAACAACCGCCCGGCGGTCTTCGTAGCGGATGACGTCCCCCGCTGAAGGACATGCGGGCAGTTTTCTCCCGCGCCGGTAACCGTCTTGCCTTGATCGTGAGTTTCGGCCAAAACCGCCGCCATGATCACGATCACCGACTTGTCCGCCCGTATTGCCGGGCGCCTTCTCCTCGACCATGCCAGCGTCACGCTGCCGGCAGGCACCAAGGCCGGCCTTGTCGGACGCAACGGCGCCGGCAAGTCGACGCTCTTCCGCGTCATCACCGGTGATCTTGCAGCCGAAAGCGGCTCCGTTTCGATCCCGAAGAACGCGCGCATCGGCCAGGTGGCGCAGGAAGCGCCCGGCACCGAAGACTCGCTCATCTCGATCGTGCTGGCTGCCGACAAGGAGCGCACGGCGCTATTGCAGGAAGCCGAAACTGCGACCGATCCCGATCGCATCGCCGAGATCCAGATGCGGCTCGTCGATATCGACGCCCATTCGGCTGAAGCGCGCGCCGCCAGCATCCTTGCTGGCCTTGGCTTCAACGCGGAAGCGCAATTGCGCCCCGCTTCGTCCTTTTCGGGCGGCTGGCGTATGCGCGTTGCACTCGCGGCCGTGTTGTTCGCCGAGCCCGACCTGCTGCTGCTGGACGAGCCGACCAACTATCTCGATCTTGAAGGCACGATGTGGCTTGAGGACTATGTGCGGCGTTACCCGCATACGGTCATCGTCATCAGCCACGACCGCGACATGCTCAACAACGCGGTCAACTCGATCGTCCACCTCGACCAGAAGAAGCTCACCTTCTATCGGGGCGGCTACGACCAGTTTGAACGGCAGAAGGCCGAAGCCGACGAACTTCAGTTGAAGGCAAAGGCCAAGAGCGACGCGGCCCGCAAGCACATCCAGAGCTATATCGACCGCTTCCGCTACAAGGCCTCCAAGGCCCGCCAGGCCCAGAGCCGCATCAAGGCGCTGGAACGCATGGGCACGGTTGCCGCCGTTGTGGAGGATCACGTCCAGCCGATCACCTTCCCCGCGCCGGAAAAGCAGCCGGCCTCGCCCATCGTTGCCATCAACAAGGGTGCGGTGGGCTACACGCCGGGCCAGCCCATCCTCAAAAACATCAACCTTCGCATCGACAACGACGACCGGATCGCGCTTCTCGGCTCCAACGGCAACGGCAAGTCCACCTTCGCCAAGCTGATCTCCGGGCGCCTGCAGCTCGAGAGCGGCGAGATGAAGCTTGCGCCGTCGCTGTCGATCGGATTCTTTGCCCAACACCAGCTGGACGACCTTATCCCGAACGAGTCTCCCGTCGATCACGTTCGCCGGCTGATGCCGGATGCGCCCGAAGCAAAGGTGCGAGCCCGCGTGGCGCAGATGGGATTGGCGACGGAAAAGATGGCGACCGCCGCCAAGGATCTCTCCGGTGGAGAAAAGGCTCGGTTGCTGATGGGTCTCGCCGCCTTCCACGCGCCGAACCTACTCATCCTCGACGAACCGACCAATCACCTCGATATCGACAGCCGCCGGGCCTTGATCGAGGCGCTGAACGATTACGACGGCGCCGTTATCCTGATTTCCCACGATCGGCACCTGATCGAGGCGACGGTGGACCGGCTTTGGCTCGTCAACGAGGGTACGGTAAAGCCGTTCGAAGGCGATCTGGAAGAGTATCGCGACCTGATCATCGCGAGCGGCCGGAAGAAGGACGACAAGCCTCAGGCTGGGGTGGAGGAGCCGGGCAACAAGGCCGAGCAGAGAAAAGCGAATGCGGAAAAGCGCGCGTCGCTCGCACCGCTCAAGAAAAAGATCAACGAAATCGAGTCCTTGACCGCCAAGCTTGAGAAGCAGATTCAGGTTCTTGATAAAGAGCTTGCAGATCCGGCACTTTACGAGAAGGCACCCGCGAAGGCGGCGCAGAAGGCCAAGGAGCGCGGGGAAGCAGCGGCCAAGCTGTCGGCTGCGGAAGAGGAATGGCTGCTGCTCTCCTCCGAATATGAAGAGGCCATGGCCGGCTGAGGGTGGCGCGCGCCTTGTTCCTGCCGCCAGTCGCTGCCAGAACCCGGTCGCGGAGGTTGTCACTCTGTCGGCC
>JAEYXI010000395.1 GCA_023428515.1 Pseudomonadota bacterium
CGGCGGATCGCGCGATGGGCTACGGCCTCAAGCTGGCTACGTCCTTCCAGGACACCCATCTCGGCCGCATCGGCCGCGACCGCTAGGCCGGTTCCGCTTTTCTTCGAATCGCGTCACCGGTCCGACCGATGTCCCGAGGCAATTGCGGACGGAGAACCGGCTGCCACTTCTGCCGGGATCGCTCTTCCCGGGATCGCTGTTGCCTTCAGTCGGCGATCGTCTCGCCGGGATAGGCACCCCAGACCAGCGACTGGCTGAGCCAGCCCTCCTGGCCGGCGAAGCGCATCTCGCACCAGCTGCCGTTGCAGGTCTTGATCGTGCCGATGACACCCGGCTCCACGATGGCGACGGTCCTGGCGCCGGGCTGGGGATCGGCGAGCAGATGAATCTCGGTCTCCTTGCCCTTCTGCCATGGCGCCACGATGGCCGTGCGCTTCCCCGACAGCAGCGCCTGGTTGATCCAGCCTTCCGCTCCGTCGGCGTCGCGAACGCGGCGCCAGTTGTCATACTCCTGGATGATCTCCATCGGCAGGCCGGGCTTCATGTACATCCAGTCCACGGCGTAGTTGACGCCGGGTCCGATGCGCGAATTGACGCGACCTGACTTCAGGCTGACGAAACGCGGCAGCGGCAGGCCGCTCGGGCCGATTCGCGCGTCCTGTGCGCTCTGCTCGGCGGGGGCCGCCAGCGTGTCGAAGGCGGGGAAAGCCAGGGAAAGAAGCGCGAGAGCGGCCAACGCGGCGCCCGCGGCCGGGCGAAGAGACGAAAACCGGGACACCTTCGTTCCTTTGCAGTTCTGCGCTCCGCCAAGGCCATGCGGGACGCCATTTTTCTTTGTCATCGGTGGCAGCACTTGTTACACAGGCAGCCGTGCCGGGGCCTGTTTCCACTTTCGCCTGTCTTGGTTAAAGAGGTCTGAAGCGGGAACGGATCAGAGGCCTGAATCCAAGGCGCGAATCTGAGGTAGGAATGGCCGGCAAGAAGAAGCCTCTCGTCGTCATCACGCGCAAACTTCCAGACCCAGTCGAGACGCGCATGCGCGAGTTGTTCGACGCACGCCTGAACATCGACGACAAGCCGATGAGTCGCGACGAGCTCAAGGCGGCGATGCAGGAAGCCGACGTGCTGGTTCCGACCATCACCGACAAGATCGACGACAAGCTGATCGCCTCTGCCGGCGAGAACCTGAAGCTGATCGCCAATTTCGGCAATGGCGTCGAGCATATCGACGTGGCGGCGGCCGGCAAGAAAGGCATCGCCGTCACCAACACGCCGAACGTGCTGACCGAAGACACGGCCGACATGACGATGGGGCTGATCCTCACCGTGCCGCGACGTCTGATCGAAGGCGCCAGCCTCTTGGTCGACAACGGCAAATGGGCCGGCTGGTCGCCGACCTGGATGCTCGGCCGCCGCATCTGGGGAAAGAGGCTCGGCATCGTCGGCATGGGCCGCATCGGCACGGCGGTGGCGCGCCGCGCGAAAGCCTTCGGCTTGTCGATCCATTACCACAACCGCAAGCGCGTCCTGCCCGCGGTCGAGGACGAGCTTGAGGCGACTTATTGGGAAAGCCTCGACCAGATGCTCGCCCGCATGGACATCATCTCGGTCAACTGCCCCTCGACGCCGGCGACTTTCCATCTGCTGTCCGGCCGCAGGCTCGCGCTGATGCAGCCGACGGCCTACATCGTCAACACGGCGCGCGGCGACATCATCGACGAGGACGGGCTGATCCAGCTCATCCAGGACGGCAAGGTCGCGGGCGCCGGCCTCGACGTCTTCGAGCACGAGCCGGCGATCAACCCGAAGCTCCTGAAGCTCGCCGCCAAGGGTAAGGTGGTGCTCCTGCCGCATATGGGCTCGGCCACCATCGAGGGCCGCATCGACATGGGTGAGAAGGTGATCATCAACATCCGCGCCCACCAGGATGGCCACCGCCCGCCGGACCGCGTGCTGCCCAACAGGGTCTGACGTTCTGCCGGTCACATATGCGTCAGCTTGCGTCCGCTAGTGTGAATACATCAGGCAAGGGAGGCAGCGACATGAGATCGATCGTTGGGACGTCCGCGGCGGCCATGCTGGCGATCGCATCGACGATTTGCTCCGCGCAAGCCGGCCCTGGTTTCGACGTGGTTGCGCTCGGCGCACGTGGCGGCATCGAGGACGGCAATCTCAGCGCCTTCATGATCTCGCCTGTTGGCGACGGGCGTGCCGTGACTTGCGACGCCGGCTCGCTGGTGAACGGCCTGCGCGTTGCCGAGGACAAGGGCGTGTTCGACGCGGTGAAGGTGCCTGAGGATTCGCCTTACACGCGCGTCGGCTATGTGCTGTCAGAGCAGATCAAGGGCTATCTCATAAGCCACGCGCATATGGACCACATCGCCGGCCTGGTCATCGCCTCGCCTGACGATACGAAAAAGCCGATCTACGGCCTCGCTTCGGTCATGCAGAAGGTCCAGGACACCTACTTCAACTGGCAGGCCTGGCCGAATTTCGGCTCCGGGGGCAAGGAGCCGCAGCTCAAGAAGTACGAGCTGACCGCGCTCGCGCCTGGTGAACGGCGCGATCTCCAGGGAACCGCGATGCAGGTAACGGCCTATCCGCTGGCCCATGGCGGGGTGGAGTCGACCGCCTTCCTCATCGAGAGCGGCGACGACGCATTGCTCTGCTTCGGTGACACGGGGCCGGACGAGGTCGAGAAGTCGACCGCCATCGCCGACGTCTGGTCCGCGGTCGCCGGGCTGGTGAAGGAGAAGCGGCTGAAGGCCGTCATCATCGAGGTGTCCTACGACAATTCCCAGCCGGACAAGCAGCTTTTCGGCCACCTGACGCCGGCCTGGCTGCAGAAGTCGCTGGCCGGTCTCGAAACGGCGGCCGGCACAGGCTCGCTGTCCGGCCTGCCCGTGGTGATCAGCCACATCAAATATTCGCTGAAGAAGGGACAATCGCCCCAGGAAAAAATCCTGTCCGAGCTGGAGTCCGGCAACACGCTCGGCGTCCGCTACATCATCCCCGAGCAAGGGGAAACCTGGCGTTTCTGAGAATCCACACCGCGTCATTCCGGGGCCGCGTAGCGGAACCCGGAATCCAGAGTGTCGACGCTGAAGAACTAGATCGGACGTTTCGGACAACTGAGCGAGGACCAGCACTGGAT
>JAEYXI010000447.1 GCA_023428515.1 Pseudomonadota bacterium
GGCGGGGGCGGCGTAGATGGCGGTGCCGGTCTGGCGGTCGAACAGCACCGCCCGGGCATAGTCGACGTCGAGGGTGACGGCCTGGCCCTGGCGGACATGGGCGTCCGCGGGCAGGCGGCCCATCAGCTCGACCTCGCCTAGGCGCAGGGCCAGGAACATGTCGGGGCCGGTCGGCTCCAGCACGTCGACGATGAAGGGCAGCGGATGGACCTCGCGGGCGCGGCCCATGCCGGGCTCGGCGATCCATTCCGGGCGCAGGCCGAGGGTGACCTTCTGGCCCGGATGGAGGGCGGCGGGATCGGCGGTGCCGGGCAGGGGCAGGGTGCCGGCCGCGCCGTCGACGCCGTCCAGGCGCAGCGCCTTGGTGCTGCCGTCCGCCACGATCTCCGCGTCCAGCAGGTTCATGGCTGGCGAGCCCATGAAGGTCGCGACGAAGGCGTTGGCCGGGCGGTCGTAGATGTCGGCGGGCGTGCCGAACTGCTGGAGGATGCCGTCCTTCAGCACCGCGATCTTGGTCGCCAGCGTCATCGCCTCGATCTGGTCGTGCGTGACGTAGACGATGGTGGTGCCCATGCGCTGGTGGAGGCGCTTGATATCGGTGCGCATGTCTATGCGGAGTTTTGCGTCGAGGTTGGAGAGCGGCTCGTCGAAGAGGAAGACCTGGGGATCGCGGACAAGCGCGCGGCCCATGGCGACGCGCTGGCGCTGTCCGCCGGAGAGCTGCGAGGGCTTGCGGTCGAGCAGGTGGCCGATCTGCAGGAGGCTGGCGACGTCTGATATCGCCTTGTCGCGCTCGGGTTTCGGCACACCTCGTATCTCCATGCCGAAGGCGATGTTCTGTGCCACCGTCATGTTGGGATAGAGCGCGTAGGACTGGAAGACCATCGCGATGTCGCGCTTCGACGGGTGCAGGTCGTTGACCCGTCGGCCACCGATCCTGATCTCGCCGCCGGTAATCGGCTCCAGCCCGGCGATAGTGTTCAAAAGCGTTGACTTGCCGCAGCCGGATGGGCCGACAAGCACGAGGAAGCCACCCTCCTCGATCTCGAGTGTCACGCCTTTCAGGATGCGCGTGGCTCCGAAGGACTTTTCGAGGTTCTGGATCTGCAGGAACGACATAGGCCTAACCCTTGACCGCGCCGGCCATGAGGCCGCGCACGAAGTAGCGTCCGGAGAGGATGTAGACGACGAGCGTGGGAAGCGCGGCCAGCACCGCGCCGGCGAAATGCACGTTGTATTCCTTCACGCCCGTCGACGAGTTGACGAGGTTGTTCAGCGCCACCGTGATCGGGATGGAATCGAAGTCGGCGAAGGAGGCGCCGAACAGGAAGTCGTTCCAGATGTTGGTGAACTGCCAGATGACGGTGACCACGATGATCGGTCCCGATGACGGCAGGAGGATGCGGCGGAATATCTGGAAGAAGGAGGCGCCGTCGATCTGCGCGGCGCGCACCAGCTCCGTCGGGAAAGCCTCGTAGTAGTTGCGGAAGAAGAGCGTGGTGAAGCCGAGGCCGTAGACTACGTGGATCAGGACGAGGCCGGTGACGGTGCCGGCAAGGCCGAGCTCACCGAGGATGCGGGCCGACGGGATGAGCACGATCTGGAAGGGGATGAAGCAGGCGAGCAGCATCAGGCCGAAGACGATGTTGTCGCCGCGGAAGCGCCACTTGGTGAGCACGTAGCCGTTGAGCGCGCCGAGGAAGGTGGAGAGCGCGACGGCGGGAACCACCATCAGGATCGAGTTCAGGAAGTAGGGCTTCAGGCCGGTCGGCGACACCCCGATCTGCGCCGTCGACCATGCCGAAAGCCAGGGCTCGATCGTCCAGGTCTGCGGCAGGCTGAGCATCTGGCCCTGCCGGATCTCCTCCAGCGGCTTCAGCGAGTTCACCACCATCACGTAGAGCGGCAGCAGGTAGTAGACGCAGAAGACGAGAAGCAGCGTGTAGATGACGGCGCGGGCGATGATGCCGGTGCGGGTGGCGTTGTCCTGCGAAGGAGCGGCACTCATTGGCGGCGCCCTCCCCTCAGCTCGGAATAGAGATAGGGCACGATGATCGAGAAGATCATCATCATCATGATGATCGCCGACGACGCGCCCATCGCCATCTCGTTGCGGCCGAAGGTGAATTTCTGCATGAACAGCGCAGGCGTCCAAGTGGCGGTGCCGGGGCCGCCGTCGGTCATCGCGACGACGAGGTCGTAGGATTTGATGGCGAGGTGCGCGAGCACCACGAAGGCCGACAGGAAGACCGGCCGCATCAGCGGGATGATGATGCGGCGGTAGATCATGAAGGTGGATGCGCCGTCGATCTGCGCGGCTTTTATCACCTCGTTGTCGACGCCGCGCAGGCCGGCAAGGAACATCGCCATCACGAAGCCCGAGGACTGCCAGACGGCGGCGATGACGATGGTGTAGATCGCCATCTTGCCTTCCTTGATCCAGCGGAAGGAGAAGCTTTCCCAGCCCCATGTGTGCATGACGTGCTCGAGGCCGATGCCGGGATCGAGGAACCATTTCCAGGCGACGCCGGTGACGATGAAGGAGAGCGCCATCGGATAGAGGTAGATCGGGCGCAGGAAGCCTTCGCCGCGGATCTTCTGGTCGAGCAGGATCGCGAGGCCTAAGCCCAGCACCGAACAGACGACGATGTAGAGCACCGAGAAGATCGCGAGGTTCTTCAGCGCGGTGATCCAGTTCGGATGGTTGAACAGGCGCACATAGTTGCCGAAGCCGACCCAGGTGGAGAAATCCGGCAGGAGCTTCGAGCCGGAAAAGGAGAGCACGATGGTGAAGAGGATGAAGCCGTAGACGAAGAGCAGGATCAGCGCGAAGCTCGGCGCGAGCACCAGCTTCGGCAGCCATTCCTGCAACGCCTCCCTGGCTCCGCGGTCGGTGCTCTGCGTCAAGGCAGGCACGATCTCCGCTTGTGTCTGGGTCATTCGCCCGGCTCCAGTCAAATATCGAAAAGGCAGCGCCGCCCCTCACCTGCCTGCCGACATCCTCTCCCCGTATCCTTCGACTAGCTCAGGACGGGGAGAGGAAAGCTGGCCGCAACGTCGGCGCCCCCTCTCCCCGCCGTCCCGGGGAGAGGGTAAGGGTGAGGGGCAGCACGATCTTAGCCGAGTTGCCCCAAACCGGGATCGTTACTGCGCCGCGGCGACCGCGTTGGCGAGCTCTTCAGCCGCGGCCTTGGAGTCCAACTCGCCGTTGAAGTGGCGGGTGATCACGTCGTACATGGCGTTCTTCACCGCAGCCGGATTGGCGTGGCCGTGCGCCATCGAGCCGAACAGCTTGCCGTTCTTGTCGGCTTCGGCGAGGTCGGCCATGGCCTTCTTGCCGCAGTCGTCGAAGGCGTCGTTCGGTACGTCGGTGCGTGCAGGCGCCGAGCCCTTGACGACGTTGAAGGCCGACTGGAAGGCCGGGTCCTCGATGGCCGAGGCCATCTTCAACTGCGCAGCCTTGTTTTCGTCGCCGACCTTGAACATCATGAACTGGTCGGAGTTGAACGTGACCGCGCCCTGGGTGCCCGGGAAGCGGATGCAGACGAAGTCCGTGCCGGGCTTCTGGCCGGCTTTCAGGAACTCGCCCTTCGCCCAGTCGCCCATGAACTGCATGCCGGCCTTGCCTTCGATGACCATGGCGGAAGCGAGGTTCCAGTCGCGGCCGGAGAAGTCGGCGTCGACATATTCCTTGAGCTTGCCCATCTTGTCGAAGACGGCAACCATCTTCTCGCTGTTCAGTGCAGCAGGGTCGAGGTCGATCATTGAGGCCTTGTAGAAGTCGGTGCCTTCGGCGAGCACGACGGCATCGAAGATGGTGGCGTCCTGCCAGGCCTGGCCGCCATGGCCGATCGGCGAGATGCCGTTGGCCTTCATCTTGTCGAGCACGGCGATCAGCTCGTCCCAGGTCTCGGGAGCCTTGCCGCCGGCCGCGTCGAGCGCCTTCTTGTTGATCCAGACCCAGTTGGTCGAGTGGACGTTGACAGGCGCGGCGATCCACTTGCCGTCATATTTCGAGAAGGCCTGCAGCGCGGCAGGCACCACCTTGTCCCAGCCTTCCGCGTCGGCCACTTCGCCGAGATCGCCGACCACGCCCTGCTTGGCCCAGTCAGTGATGTCGAAGCCGAGCGCCTGCACTGATGTCGGAGGATTGCCGGCGGTGACGCGGGCGCGCAGCGCCGTCATCGCCTGCTCGCCGCCGCCGCCGGCGACGGGCATGCCCTTCCAGGTGACGCCTTCGGCCTCAAGGTTCTTCTTCAGCACGTCGAGCGCGGCAGCCTCGCCGCCGGAGGTCCACCAGTGCAGGACCTCGACTTCCTCCGCGAAGGACGGCGCGGCATAGGCCGTCAGCGCCGTCGAAAGCATCGTTCCGATAAGCAGATTGCGCAACATGATACTACCTCCCAAAGTTGCGGTTATGCGACCGGCGGACGCCCGCCGGGTTCTTCCCAACTCAGCCGACCCACCAACCGGTGCGCTGGCCGCGATGAAACTGGATTGTCTTCTCCTCGGTGTAGTCCTCCACGGCGCGCCTCCCGAGCTCGCGTCCAAGGCCGGACTGCTTGTATCCTCCGAACGGCAGTTCGGGATAACCGTCCATGAAGGTGTTGACCCACACCGTTCCGGTCCGGACGCCCCGCGCCACCGTCATGCAGGTGTCTATGTCCCTGGACCAGACGCCCGCCGACAGACCATACGGCGTGTTGTTGGCGATGCGCAACGCTTCTTCAATCGTTTTAAACGAGAGTACTGAGAGCACCGGGCCGAACACCTCCTCGCGCGCGATCGCCATGTCTTCGGTCACGCCGGAGACGATGGTGGGATCGAGATACTGGCCGGCGCTGGATGCCCTTGCGTCACCCCCTGAAAGCACCTCGCCACCCTCGCCTTTTGCCGCCGAAACGTAGCCGGAGACCTTGGCGAGGTGGTCGGTCGAGATCATCGCGCCGACCTTGGTGGCATCGTCGAGCGGATCGCCGACACGTACTTTCGCGGTCAGACCCTTCACTGCGGAGAGAAAATCGTTTGCTATGTCTTCATGCACGATCAGTCGGCTGCCGGCGTTGCAGCACTCGCCGGCGTTGAAGAAACCGCCGAAGACGGCGGCGTCGGCTGCAGCCTTGAGGTCGCCGTCGGGGAAGACGATCTGGCCGTTCTTGCCACCGAGTTCCATCGAGACCTTCTTCAGCGAGTTGGCGGCGGCGGCCATGGTGAGCTTGCCGACGCGCGTCGAGCCGGTGAAGGAGACCATCTCGACCAGCGGGTGGGCGACCATCGGCGCGCCGACATCGGCGCCGAGGCCCGCGACCACGTTGACGACGCCCGCGGGAACGCCGGCTTCGAGCAGGATGTCGCCGAGCAGGAAGGTGGAGGCGGAGGTCATTTCACTCGGCTTCACCACCGCCGTGCAGCCGGCCGCAAGCGCGAAGGGCAGCTTCTGGCTGACGATCAGGAACGGGAAATTCCAGGGCGTGATGATGGAGACGACGCCGACCGGCTCGCGCAGCACGACGCCGAGCATGGCGTCGCCGAGATTGGCGTAGGAGTCGCCCGACAGCGTGCGGGCGAGCGAGGCGGCGTAGCGCCAGATGTCGACGGCGCCGCCGATCTCGCCGCGCGCCTGGGCGATCGGCTTGCCTGATTCAAGCGCGTCGAGGCGGGCGATCTCCTCCAGTCGCGTCTCGATGAGGTCGGCGGCCTTGAGCAGGACGTTCGCGCGCTCGGCGGCCTTCATGCGCGGCCAGGGACCGCTCTCGAAAGCCTTGTGCGCGGCCATCACGGCGAGATCGACGTCCTTCTCATTCGCCTGCGCGTAGCGTGAGACGACGAAGCCGTGGCCGGGGCTGCGACGCTCCAGCGTGCGGCCGTCGAGGGCTTCGACGTGCTTGCCGTCGATCAGAAGCTTGTAGGCCTTCGGCGCGCCGGAGGCTTCTGAGGGCATCGGGATATTAAGCGGAGCGTTCATTAAGAAATCGAGTCCGGTTTCGTCTCTAGCTTCTTGAAAATGCTGGCTTCTGCTTGTTTCGGAAGGCGTCGACCCCCTGCTTGAGATCGTTAGTCAGCGCCATGTAGCCACTGGCGAGCGCCTCCGCCGAGGCGGCACTCTCCTCGCCTTCGGCGACTGATATCATCAGCTTGGCGGCTTCGGTGGCGAGCGGCCCGCGCTCGGCGATTTTTTCGGCCCAGGCCTTCGCCTCGGCAAACGCCCTGCCCGTATCGACGACACGATCGACGACGCCGAGCGACAGAGCTTCGGGCGCGAGCAGGATCTCTCCGCCCAGCGCGAGGCGGCGCACGGTCTGCGCGCCGAAGCGCCGCACCGCGCGCTGCGTGCCGGACCAGCCGGGCACCACGCCGATAGAAGTCTCGGGAAAGCCGAGCTTGACCTGCGCCTCGGCGACGCGGAGATCGCAGGCGGCTGCGAGTTCGAGGCCGCCGCCGAGCGCATGGCCTGACAGCACGGCGATGGTCGGTTGGCGCAGACGCGCAAGGCGGTCGAAGACGCGGTGGCCGTAGCGCACCCATTTGACCTGGAAGTCGGCTGCGGAGAGAGCCGACCACGCCTCGACATCGCCGCCGGCGCAGAAGCCCTTGCCCTCGCCGCAGAGGAGGACGGCACGAACGCCTTCGGCTTCCTCGGCGGTGTCGAGCGCGGCTTCGAGCGCGCGCAGCATCGGGATGTCCAGCGCGTTGAATTTTTCGGGACGGCGCAGTGTGACGATGCCGACGGCGCCGTCCGGTTCGAAGGTGACGAGGTCAGCCATGAGCGCCCTCCCGCAGCGGACGCGCCGGCTTGCGCGGCAGGGTGAGGCCGATCGGCGCTTCGGCGAAGAGGCACGCGTCCATCGTCTTCAGGTCGGGCGAGACGATCAACGGGAATTCGGACTGGTCGAGCACATGCGCCTGGAGATCGGCGCCCGGCGCGATCTCGGTGAGCACTATGCCCGCCGGCGTCAGCTTCATCACGGCGCGCTCGGTGACATAGGTCACGTCCTGTCCCTGCTCGACGCCGCGCCGGCCGGAAAAGGTGACGTGCTCGACCTCCTCGACCAGCTTCTTCAGTTTGCCGTCCTTCTCGATGACCAGCTTGCCGTCAGCGACAGCGAGCTTGGCGCCGGCGTTGAACATGCCGGAGAAGACGATTTTTTTCGCGCGCGCCGTGATGTCGACGAAACCGCCCGCGCCTGCCGTCACATGCGGCCGGAACGAGAGTTTTGACACGTTCACCGAGCCGCTGCGGTCGATCTCCAGGAAAGAGAGCAGCGAGGCGTCGAAGCCACCGCCCTGGAAATAGGTGAACTGGTAGGGCGACGGCATGAAGGCGTCTGCGTTGGAGGCGCAGCCGAAGGCGAAGTCGAGCAGCGGCACGCCGCCGACCGCGCCCTGCTCGATGACCCAGGTCACGTCGCCGTGCAGGCCTTCCTCTAGCAGGATGCGCGGAACATTGGCCGAGATGCCGAAGCCGAGATTGACGGCGCTGCCGGCCTGCAACTCTTGCGCGACGCGGCGGGCGATCACCTTCTGGATGTTGAACTCCGGCACGCGGAAGCTTTCCAGCGGACGCATGACCTCGCCCGATATGGCGGGGTCATAGGCAGTCTGCGTGGTCTGCTTCTGCTCGGGATCGACGACGATGTAGTCTACCAGCATGCCGGGCACACGCACGTCGTGTGGACGCAGAGAGCCGTCCTTGGTGACGCGCTTCACCTGCGCGATGACGATACCACCATTGTTGCGGGCGGCGAGCGCCTGGTCGAGGCCACCGAGATAGGCGCCTTCGTGTTCATAGGTGAGGTTGCCGCGTTCGTCGGCGGTGGTAGCGCGAATGATCGCGATTTCGGGCTTGATCGCCGGGAAATAGAGCCAATCCTCGCCCTCGAATTCGATCTTCTTCACGATCGGCTCGGCGGCAGCCTGCTTGTTCATTGCGCAGCCCTGGCGCGAAGGATCGACGAAGGTGTCGAGCCCAACCTTGGTGAGCACGCCCGGACGCTTGGCGGCGGCCTCGCGGTGCATGTCGAACATGATGCCCGACGGCACGTTGTAGGCGGCGACCTCCTCGTTGCCGATCATCTGCCAGATCAGCGGCGGCTCGGCGCTGGAGGGACCGGAGGGATAGGAGCCGCCGATGATCTTCTTCAGCAGGCCCTTCTTGGCGATGTAGTCGACGCGCTTGATGCCGCTCATGTCGCCGGCGGCGATGGGGTGCAGCGTGGTGATGTCGCGCGGATGACCCTCGCGATCAAAACGCTCGCCGATCGCCTTCAACATCAGGTCGGGGCAGCCGAGGCCGGAGGAGGAGGAGACCGAGACGACCGCACCGTCGCCAATGAGGGCGGCTGCCTGGGCCGGGGTGACGAGCTTGGTCACGCGATCTCTCCAAGCTTGGGATCGACGGCGACGGCGCGGCCGGACTTGGCCGACTGAAGCGCTGCCTCGGCAGCGGCGAGCGACCAGATGCCGTCCTCGCCTGTGGCGGAGGGCGCGCCCTCGCCGCGGATCGCCTTGTGGAACAGACCGAGGGAGCGCGTGTAGAGATCACCGCGATCGAAAGTGAGCTCTTGTTCACCCTTCTCCGTGCGCAGGATGACCGAACCTATCGGCTTCTGGGTCATCACGTCCCTAGCGATCAGCGAACCCTCGCTGCCGTGGACCTCGAAGCCGGTGCCGGCGAATTTGGTGGTGAAACCTTCGTGTGACTGCGCGATCACGCCCGACTTGAAGCGCCAGATACACATGGCGCCGTCCTCCAGCCCGCCCGCCGCCATTCCGGCGGATTGCGTGAAGGCCGAGACCTCCAAGGGATCGTCCGACAGCACGAAGCGCAGCGTGTCGGCGTCGTGAACCGTTATGTCGAGCACCACACCGCCGCCAGCCTCGGGCCTCGTGATGCGCCAGCCCTGCAGGTGCTCGGGCAGGTAGACGGAATGGAAGACGCGCGCGGCGAGCGGCTTGCCGATGCGGCCAGCTGAAATAGCGTCGCGCATGGCGCGGTGCGAGCCGGCGTTGCGCAGGTGATGGTTGGTGCCCATGACGACGCCGGCCTTCTTGCAGGCGGCGACGATCTTCCTGGCGTCGACGCTGTTCAGCGCGAGAGGTTTTTCGCAGAGCACATGTTTTCCGGCTTGCGCGGCGGCGAGCGCCTGTTCGAGATGCAGCTCGTTAGTGGTCGAGATGTAGATGGCGTCGATATCGGAAGCGAGGATGGCGTCGAGCGTCGAGAAGGCGGCGGGGATGCCGTTCTCCTTGGCGTAGGACGCGGCGCGTTCGGCGCTGGAGCTCATGACCGCAGCGACCTCGCCGTCGGACGCGCGGATCGCGCCGATCATGAATTGTCTGGCGATCGTGCTCGCGCCGATCAAGCCCCATCTCACCGTCATGCTACCCTCGAAACGTTCAGGTCGGGCCCGCAGCTTTCGCGGACCACGAGATTGACGGCGCCGACATGGTCTTCCGCGCGCGTGGTGCGCGACTGGATCATACGGAGCACCGAATGCGCGGCGCGCTCGCCGAGGCCGGCGGTGTCAACCGCGACCGAGGTCAGCGCCGGCACATAGTGCTGCGCTTCGACCACGTCGTCGAAGCCGACGACGGCGAAGTCGCGGCCGGGCTCCAGCCCGCGCTTGCGCAGCGCCAGCATGACGCCGAAGGCGACCGCATCGTTGAAGCAGACGGCAGCGGTCGGCGGGTTCGGCAGCGACAGCGCGGCGTCGAGGCAAGCCATGCCGCCCCGGCGGTTGGTCTCGCCCTCGACAATCGTCATGTCCTCCGGGGCAATGCCGTTCGCCTCGCAGCCCTCGCGAAAACCGTCGGCTCGCTCGTGGTAAACGACCATGTCGGAGAAGCCGCCGAAGAAGGCGAGCCGGCGATGACCTTTTTTGATGAGGTGGGCGGCGGCAAGTGCCGCGCCGCGATGATTGTCGGGAACGACGGCGGGCACGCGTCCGTCAGGCATGCGGCGCATGGCGAGCACGACGGGTATGTTCGCCTGCCGCATCCTATTGAATGCCTCGGCCGTGGTGCCGCGCGCCGGCGAGACGATGAGGCCGGCGACGCCCTGCTCCAGCATGGACTTCAGCACCTCTTCCTGGCGGACAGGGTTCTCGGCGGTGTTAGCAATGAAGGGCACGACGCCTGCCGACTGAAAGACGCGTTCCATGCCGACCGCAAGCTCGGCGAAGAAGGGGTTGGTCAGGTCGTTAATGACCATGCCGATGACGTTGGACTGCGCCTTACGAAGATTGGCAGCGCCACGGTTGTAGACGTAGCCGACGTCCTCGATGGCCTTCTTCACCTTGCCGGCGGTCTCGGGGCGGATCAGGTCGCTGCCCTGGAGGACCAGCGAAACGGTCGACTTGGACACGCCGGCTTCGCGCGCAATGTCCAGAATCGTCGCCTTTTCGCGAACGGCCAAAGCTTTCCTCCGATGCCTGTCTGACGCAGATTTTGGAACGTTCTAAAATGAGATTGTAAGAATGTCAACCAAAAGGCCCATGGAAGTGTGACGGTTGTGACAAAATTGGAACGTTCCATAGAAATATCATTCATCTATGGCGGGGTTCTACCGTGCGGCGACATGGAGCATCCCGCGCGCGAGCAAGCCGACGCGGTCAGGCAGATCGCGGCAATTTACAGACGCCAGGAGATTGAAGCGGTCGACCTTAGCGGCTTCTGCCGGAGCTCGAGCCTGAGGCGCGCACGCATTTGCGCACCTTGCAGTTCGGCGTGTCGGCAGCCGGCACGCTTTGCAGATCGGCGCGCTGGCTCGCGCTGCAGAAGGTGCGGTCGCGCACGTAGCGGTCGAAAAGCACCAGCGACGGATTGTTAGGGGCCGGATAGCGCAGGATCGCCTGTCCCTGGGAGTTGAGCGCTGCCTGCACACGCGCGCAGCTCATCGAGGTGGTCTGGTAGCGCTCGATCGCGAACGCTTCGCCGGCCAGCAACAAAGCCGCAATGGTGATCGCAAGCCGCCGCATCGGATTCCCTCGTAGTCCCGCCCCGCCAGCCGAGGCGTTGCCGCTACGTCACATTAGCAAAGGCGCGGCGACCGCCGGGATGACAATATCGTGAGGCGGCGCAAGCCGACACAAGGGGATTCGGGACCCGCCCCATATGCGAATCTCCGCTACCGAGATCAGCGATAGTCGAAGAACTGGATTTCCTCGCAGCGATTGACCGGGCAGGACTGCTTGTCGGAGGTCGGGATGTAGGCCCTGTCGGTCGTCTCGCCGGCCGAACAGAAGAGCCGATTCTTGACGTAGCGATCATAAAGCGGAAGCCCGGTCCTTGGCGACTGGTAGCGCATGATGGCCGCGCCTTCCCTGGCGATGGTCGCCTGGACTTTCGAGCAGGTCATCGAGGTCGATGTGTAGCGATTGATGGCATGGGCGTCGGCGACCGGCAGGGAGAAGCAAGCGGCCAGGGCAAGCATGAGGCTTTTGCCGGCGTTCATCCTTAGCATGTTCCCGTTTGGCATTGTTGGATCTCCTCGGATCGCTTTCGTGGCCTTGTTGTGGTGACGCGAACGCGGTGGTTGAGTGTTCAGGGTGTTGACGTCTGCATTGCAGCGAGCGTCTCCGGCAGCACCTGGCCTCCATCGATCACCAACGTCTGCCCGGTCACATAGCCCGCCTCTTCCGACGCAAAAAACAGCACGGCATTGGCAATATCGTGGACGGTACCAAGACGCTTCATCGGAATCGATGCCTCCATCGAGGCGATGTATTCGGGCCCGAGGCCGTCCAGCCCCTCGGTGAGGATGTTGCCAGGCATCACCGCGTTGACCGTGATGTTCCAGGGCGCCAGTTCGATTGCCGCTGAACGCATGAAGCCGAGCTGGCCGGCTTTCGACGCGCCATAATGCGACCAGCCGGCAAAGCCGGTGATCGGACCGGTTATCGAGGACGTCATCACGATCCTGCCGGCCCGGTTCGCCTTCATCGCGGGCAATACCGCCGAGACGGACAGGAAGGTCCCCGTGAGGTTCGTCGCCATGACGCGCTCGAAGTCGGCGGGCGTCATCGTGCCAAGCGGCGCCGACGGGAAAATACCGGCATTGGCACACAGAACATCGATGCCGCTGTAGCGCTTCGCGGCCGCATCGGCCATTGCCGCACAGTCGTCCGGCCGGGTGACATCGGCGGAGAAAGCCGAAGCCGACCCGCCGATCTCGGCCGCCACCCGCTCGGCGTCGGCGAGCGTTCGGCTGACCACCAGCACGTTGAGGCCTGCCTGGCCGAGGCGGTGTGCGATGCCTCGGCCGATTCCCTTGCTGGCGCCGGTGACGATCGCCGTCTTGCCCTGGAGTGATTGGAACATCCGCGCCCGCCCCTCGTCTTCGGCCACGCCACAGGGTGAACTCATTTCTTGTCGGGGGCAATCTATCCCGGTGCGCGCTACCGCGAGGCGCGAAGCCGTGGTCACGGCCTTGCCCGGGAAGAACAGCGAACTATCATGGAAGACGGCAGGCAGGCGCAGGGCCTGGAAACAAATGGCGCGAGTGACGGGGCTCGAACCCGCGACCTCCGGCGTGACAGGCCGGCACTCTAACCGACTGAGCTACACCCGCGCATGGGACGCGCACGTGATGGCGTGTTGCGTCGTGGCGGCTGGATAAGGGGTTAGACCCGGAGTGTCAAGCGCCGCAATGCCATCGGAACTGCGAATACTGAAACGGATCGCCCGGCCCTGTAGACTGCCGAGTTGCGGATGTGCGACGGGCCGATTTTCCTTGCGGACCAAAGCTGAAACGCTTAAACGTCCGGCCTGATTTTTCCGGGCGATTAGCTCAGTTGGTAGAGCGCTTCGTTTACACCGAAGATGTCGGCGGTTCGAGCCCGTCATCGCCCACCACCCCTTCAGCGACAGTCTGCCCGCTGCGCATCAACGGCATGCAGCGAACGTGCGGCCAGTCCGAAGAGAAAGCCGGGCAGGCCCGGCTTTCCACAGATCCTCAGTTACCCAGGGCTGCAGTTGCTGCCATTGCTTGGCTGCGGGCGCTCCGGCCGGCCGGCTCCGCCCGGATCGGTCCGTTGCAGGCCGTTACCCGCGCCGGCCAGGCCACAGCTGCCGCTGGCAAAGCCGTAGAAGCCGCGCGTCAAGCGCTGCCTGCCCGACAGGAACGGAAAGGCGCTGTTGGTGCCGACGCTCTGGAAGATAGTGCGGTCGACCCGTACGGCGTCGCTGACACCGCCGCTAGGTGTCGCGATCACGACGTCGCAGCGACGGCGCAGTTCCTGGCAGCCGTTGACGCCGCAAAATTGCGCCGCGCCTTCAAGCAGCACGACCGAGGTGAGGCCGCCCGGGCCGACAAAGATGTCGAGCCGCGTGCCGCGCACGCCGATGGTGCCCGCCGGCGTAACGATCTCATAGGCCTGCGACTTCGACTTGCCGCTGATCCAGCGGAAGGAGCCCCGCGCCGCATTGAGCGTGAGCTGGTTGAACGTATTCGAATCGTCGAAGACGAAGCGGTCGATAACAACAGAGGAACTGCCGCCAACGGCGAACTTGGTGCCGTCCCGGAAGGTGAATTCGCCAAGCCCGCTTTGCGACGTGGTGATGCGCTCGTCCCGGTAGACCGGAGACTTGATCGCCAGAGGCCCGCCTGCTCCCGTCACCGACGTCTTGACGAGCGTTGCCTGCCCCACCTGCTCCTGGGCAAACGCAACTGACGTCGACAGAAGAGCAGCTAGTGTCGCGATCGTCTTATTTGCCAACCCCCGCATATGACTCTCCATCAGCCGCCGAAATTCGCCTGGGCTCGAACGAAGAAACCCCAGTTCTCCGTCGGGACCTCTCTGCCGTAGTTCCAAGGCTCTGCGCTCCAGGCCTGGAACGCGTCGTTGAAGTTGTCGATGTACGCGATCTCGGGCGTTATGCCGAAGTTCGGGACGAGTTCGTAAGCGACGTTGGCCACGACGGCGAAATCCTCCATCTGGTCGTAGGAAACCTGCAGATTGAAGGTTGCCTTGTCGGTCAGCATGAAAGAACCGCCGGCCCAGAGCGCCCAGTTCCCACCCCATGGCGCGTAGTAGTTCGGGCTGTCCTTGACCTCGACTTCGGTCCAACTCGAGCCGTTCCAGTATTCCCAGTAAAATGGAGGGTAGTAGTCCGAATCGTAAGTCGACCATCCCACCATCGCGAAGAGCGACAGCCTGTCGGTTGGGTAGAAATCGACGCGTGCCTTGATTGCGCCCTCCTCCCACACCGAATCGTAGGCGGCCACAAGCGATACGCCGCCCCACGCGCCCTGCCAGCCGACGCCGCCGACGAGATGAGGCATATAGCTGTCCAACGTATACAGGTTGGGATCATCGAAGTCCGGCGCCAAGAACGGGGCGATCAGATTTCCATCGCCCACCTCCAGCGCTACCGTCACGCCAAATCCGCTATCGTTTGCCCAGCCGTAGGCCATCTGGTGCGTGCCGTAGGGACCGTAGCCGATGATGTCGTCGTTGATGACACCACCGCCGTATCCGGTGAAGGTGGAGAATAGCGAATCCGTCTTGCCGATCCGAAAACCGCCGAGTTGCAGATACGCGTGCTCAATGGAGACGTTGGTTACCGCGTCGGTGAAGGCGTAATTCTCGAACTGAGGAACGACCGCTTCCGTCTCCCATTCGAAATTGATCGCGGCGTAGGTACGCAGCGTGCCGAGTTCGGTCTCGGCACGGGAATCAAGCCTCAATTGGAATCGCGCCCGCGTGTCGTAAGTGTCGTTGAGGTTCGGATCATACCAGTAGCCAGGATCCTCTTTGTCGAGGACGTTGTTCAGGCCGAACGCTCCGCCACCTACGTCCATGCGGATATAGCCGCTGACCTTCAGGCAGGTCTCGGTGCCGGGAATATAATAGAAGCCGACGCCATAGGTGTCGCAGATCTGGACATATTCCATCGGCTCGGGTTCGGCGATCACGACGGCGTCCGCCGCCTGGGCACCCGGGACCGCAACGAGGGCCGCAGCCGACCCTAAAATCAGACGCTTGAAACGCATTCCGATTCCCCCACCCGCAACGGATGCCATGATGCCATATGGAAGGGGGTGTCGAGTCTCCCGCCCCTTGCCGCCGGGTACTTTTTCCAGCACCGGGCGTGCTGCCGCAACGACAACCTTTGATGGAAGCTCGAGATACGTCTGCTTCGGCCCGCTTATGTGGCGATTTTGCAACAATCCGGGCCTTAAACAGCCTTTTTGCCTCAATCGGACGGGAGGACGGCCCTACCCTGCACCCAAACGGATGCGATGTCGTCACGCGTTGCATTGAGCACGATCTTGCCGACCACGTCCTCCGGCGTGTCGAGATCCGGCCAGACGCGGAATGGGCTTGCCGGTCTCGCCGTATCGACCGCGACGGCATCGAAATGGAAACCCGGTTCGAATTTGCCGACCGGCAGGCCGAGCGCCTCGCCGCCTCCTGCGGTGGCCAGCCAGAACGCCTCGGCGACCGTCACATGCGGTTCCGAGGTGCCTCGCATCGAAGCAGTGCGATCGGGGTCCACGCCGCCACTTCTGGCCCGCGAGGCCGACAACGCATGGCGGCAGCCATCGAGAACGGACGGACTGTGCCCACCCGAGATATCGGTGCCCAGTCCGGTGCGGACGCCCATGTCCAGCGCGCGCCGAAGCGGGAAGACGGCGTTGGCGAAATAGAAGTTGGACAGCGGGCAATGGGCAACGGCCGCGCCCGTCTCGCGGATCAGCGAGAGGTCGGAATCGCTGACGAAATTGGAGTGTGCAAGAACGGTGTGCTGGCGCAGCAGGCCGAAATCGCGCAGCGCCTCGGCGTCGGTACGGCCGAGGCGCCCAGCGACGAAGTCACGCTCCCAGTCACTTTCCGAGCAGTGCGTCTGGACGAGGCAATCCGTCTCCGCGGCAAGCGCGCCGAGACCTTCGAGCAGCGCATCCGTGCAACTCGGGATGAAGCGAGGCGTGATGACCGGACGCACCAACGCATCGTCGTGGCCGGCGAGCGCACGGACGCGGGCGATGAAATCGCGCATGTCGGCGACCGAGGTGGAAGCATCGACATCGCGATAATAATCCGGGCACTGATCGGGGTCGTCCATGGCAACCTTGCCGACGAAGGCGCGCTGTCCCTCCTCGAGGCAGATCTCTGCCAGGGCCAGCGACGCCTCCATGTGGATGGTCGCGAAATAGACCGCCGTTGTGGTGCCATGGGCAAGGAGGCTGCGCACGAGATCGCGATAGACGGTGCGCGCAAAGCCGACGTCGGAATAACGCGCCTCCAAGGGGAAGGTATAAGTCTGCAGCCAGACCTCCAGCGGCGCGTCGAGCGCCTTGCCGAGTTGCGGCCATTGCGGGGCGTGGACGTGCAGGTCGACGAGACCGGGCATGAGAAAAGTGCCGGGCGGGAGCTCGGTCAGGCGGCCGGCCTGGCGCGCATCATCCACAAGCTTGTCGAAGGCAGCATCGCCGGCGCGGAGAACCCGCTCTATCCGCCCGTCTGAATCAACAGCGACGGCGGCCTGCGGCATGACGTCGAACCGGCCACGCTCAGGCGCATGGAACATCGCTCCTGAGATCACGCCGTCACGCATCGATTCTTCCTTCGTTCAAAATGCAGACTCCATCATCGGCAAGCCGGCTACAAAACTGGTGGCAACCGGAAAGTCATTCGCTTTTTTCGAGAAAATCGCGCCGTCCGACTTTAGTCTATCGTCCGGACGGCGGGATTCCAGAGAGCATTTCCGCGATTCCTATGGGGAGGGACACGAATGACTTCGCAAAGCTATGAGGGGACGCTGGTCGCGGGGCCGGACGATCCCATCCCGCCCGGCCGTGCGGCCTTTCTCGGCCTGCAGCACGTGCTGGCGATGGATGTCTATATCGTGCCGTTCATCATCGCCTCGGTGCTGGCCTTCAGCGTGCCCGATTCAGCCGCCTTCATCCAATCGGGTTTCCTCGCCGCCGGTATCGCCACGCTCATCCAGTCGCAGTGGATCATGAAGCTGCCGGTCGTGCAGGGACCGTCCTATGTGCCGATCGGCGCGGTGCTCGCCATAGCCTTCGGCGCGGGCGGCGGCGTGGCGGGGCTCTCGGCGGTGATCGGCGCGCTCATCCCGGGCGCCATCATCGTCGCGCTGCTCGGCGTGACCGGCCTGTTCCACAAGATCGTGGCGCGGTTGGTGCCGCCGCTGGTGGGCGGGACCATCATCATCGTGGTCGGCATCGCGCTGATGCCCGTGGCGCTCAAGGAGAACATCTTCACCGTCTATGGAACGGCGACCGTCGACCAGAACATTGCCCTGGCGGCGATCGCAGCGCTGCTCTTGGTCGGTTGCATCGTGATCGGCCTGGCGATGGGTGCAAAGGGCAACTGGCTGAGGCTGTCGTCGGTCATCATCGCGCTGGTCGGCGGCTGCATCGCGGCGTCGTTCATGGGACGCTTCAGCATCCAGCCGGTGCTCGACGCGGGCTGGTTCAGCATGCCGCGCATCGCCTTCGTCAATTTCGACGTGAGCTTCTCGGTGCCGGCGATCCTGACGATGATCGTCGTGTACCTGGTGGTGCTTGCCGAGACGACCGGCACGTGGTTTGCCGTCGGCGCCGTGATCGACAAGCCGCTCTCCAACGAACAGCTGGATCGCGGCGCGGTCGGCGAAGGCTTGGGATGCCTGGCGAGCGCTGCACTCTGCAGCACGCCGGTGACCGGCTACTCGTCGAATGCCGGCATCATCGCCATCACCGGCGTCGCAAGCCGTCTGGCGTTCGCGGCCGCGGGCGTGCTGCTGGTGATCTTCGGCCTGATCGGCAAGCTGGCGGCGGCCATAGCCGTCATACCGGTGCCGGTCATCGGCGGCGTGTTCGGCGTACTCTGCGCGGTCATCGCCATCAACGGCTTCCGCGTCGTGCGGACCGCGGCGCTCACCGAGCGCAACGTCTTCGTGGTCGGGCTGCCGATCCTGATGGCGCTGTTCGCCACCATGGTGCCGAAGGAGTTCGTGGACACGCTGCCCGACCTCGTTCGCTACCTGCTCGGGTCTTCGATCGCCTTCGGTGCGGTCTGGGCGATCGTGCTCAACCTCATCCTCCCGGAAGAGAAGCACGAAAACGGGGCCAAGGCCTGACGATCCGGGTTGGCGCGCCTCCAGAAGATGCGCCAACCCATCTTTCAGATGCCGGACAAAGAAAAAGCCGGGACAAGCCCGGCTTTTTCGTCGTCAGATTGCGGTCAATCAGTTGACCGCGTCCTTGAGACCCTTGCCGGCCGAGAATTTCGGCACGGTGCGAGCAGGGATCTTGACCGCAGCGCCGGTCTGCGGGTTACGGCCCGTCGAAGCGGCGCGCTTGGAAACCGTGAAATTGCCGAAGCCGACCAGGCGTACGTCCCCGCCCTTCTTCAGTTCGCCGGTGATCACGGAAAAGACCGCGTCAACTGCCGACTGCGCATCGCCTTTTGAAATGTTAGCTGCATCGGCGACGGCAGACACTAGCTCGTTCTTGTTCATAAAACTTCCCTTCCATGAGAAAACCGGGACAAGAGACTCATCCGGCAGGAACCGGACTTTAGAAAGAACCGGCTCCGCAACCAAGCGGTAAAAACGATAAAAACCCTGGAAATCCGGGCTTTTTTCACAAAAAAGCCGGGCGCGAGGCCCGGCTTTCATGTGCTGCAGCGCAGCAGACGACCAAGAGGTCAGTGAGCCAGCGACTTGCCGCTGTCTTCCGTAGCGTCAACGGCGGTAGCCGGCGGCGTGACGGGCTCGACCCATTCGATCGGCTCGGGCATGCGCACGAGAGCGTGCTTCAGCACCTCGCCGACCCTGGAGACCGGGATGATTTCCATCCCGCTCTTCACGTTGTCAGGGATATCCGCCAGGTCCTTGGCGTTATCCTCGGGGATCAGCACCTTCTTGATGCCGCCGCGCAGAGCCGCGAGCAGCTTCTCCTTCAGGCCGCCGATCGGCAGGACCCTGCCGCGCAGCGTGATCTCGCCGGTCATCGCGACATCGGCCTTCACCGGGATGCCGGTGAGCACCGAGACGATCGCGGTAGCCATGGCGACACCTGCCGACGGACCATCCTTCGGGGTGGCGCCTTCCGGCACGTGAACGTGGATGTCGCGCTTGTCGAAGAGCGGCGGCTCCACACCGAAATCGATGGCTCGCGAGCGGACGTAGGACGCCGCGGCCGAGATCGATTCCTTCATCACGTCCTTCAGGTTGCCGGTCACCGTCATGCGGCCCTTGCCGGGCATCATGACGCCTTCGATCGTCAGCAGCTCGCCGCCGACCTCGGTCCAGGCAAGACCCGTGACCACGCCAACCTGATCGTCCGCCTCGACCTGACCAAAGCGGAAGCGCTGGACACCCAGATAGTCGGAGAGGTTCTCCGGCGTGATGTCGACACGTTCCTTCTTCGACTTCAGGATCTCGGTCACGGCCTTGCGCCCGAGCTTCATCAGCTCGCGCTCGAGGCTGCGGACGCCGGCTTCCCGCGTGTAGGTCTGGATGACCGCGCGGATCGCCTCGTCGCTGACCGAGAACTCGTTCGGCTGCAACGCGTGGTCGCGGACGACCTTCGGCATCAGGTGCCGCTTGGCGATCTCGACCTTCTCATCCTCGGTGTAGCCGGCGATACGGATGATCTCCATGCGGTCCATCAGCGGCCCCGGAATATTGAGCGTATTCGCGGTCGTGATGAACATCACGTTGGAGAGATCGTAGTCGACCTCGAGATAATGGTCGTTGAAGGTCCCGTTCTGCTCGGGGTCGAGAACCTCGAGCAGCGCCGAGGACGGATCGCCGCGGAAGTCGGCGCCCATCTTGTCGATCTCGTCCAGCAGGAACAGCGGATTGGACGACTTGGCCTTGCGCATCGACTGGATGATCTTGCCGGGCATCGAGCCGATGTAGGTGCGGCGGTGACCGCGGATCTCGGCCTCGTCGCGCACGCCGCCGAGCGAGACGCGCACGAACTCGCGTCCCGTCGCCTTCGCAATCGACTTGCCGAGCGAGGTCTTGCCGACGCCGGGAGGCCCGACGAGGCACAGGATCGGGCCCGTCAGCTTGTTGGCGCGCGACTGCACGGCGAGATACTCGACGATGCGTTCCTTGACCTTCTCGAGCCCGTAATGATCGGAGTCCAGGACGGCCTGCGCAGCCTCCAGATCCTTCTTCACCTTGGACTTCTTGTTCCACGGAATCGACAGCAGCCAGTCCAGATAGTTGCGCACGACGGTCGCCTCCGCGGACATCGGCGACATCTGGCGCAGCTTCTTCAATTCGTGCTGCGCCTTCTCGCGCGCTTCCTTGGAGAGCTTGGTCTTGGAGATCTTCTCTTCGAGATCGGCGAGCTCGTCGCGACCATCGTCGTCGCCGAGTTCCTTCTGGATCGCCTTCATCTGCTCGTTGAGATAATATTCGCGCTGGGTCTTTTCCATCTGCCGCTTGACGCGCGAGCGAATGCGCTTCTCGACCTGCAGCACCGAGATCTCGCTCTCCATCAGGCCCAGTACCTTCTCCAGGCGCGTGGTGACGGACAGCGTCTCCAGGATGCCCTGCCGGTCCGCGATCTTGACCGCGAGATGCGAGGCGACCGTGTCGGCGAGCTTGGCGAAGTCGGTGATCGCCTGCACGACGCCGACGACCTCGGCCGAGATCTTCTTGTTGAGCTTCACGTAGCTCTCGAAGTCGGACACGACCGAGCGCGCCAGGGCTTCCGCCTCGACCGATTTCGCATCGGTGTCGGCGAGCGCGACGGCGGTTGCTTCGTAGTAATCGGCACGGTCGGTGTATTTCGACACGCGCGCCCGCTCGAGCCCTTCGACCAGCA
>JAEYXI010000456.1 GCA_023428515.1 Pseudomonadota bacterium
TCGCCGAGGAGCCGATGACGCTTGAAGAGCTGTCTGGCGAATTCGACATCAGCCGCGAGCGCGTGCGCCAGATCGAGGTGCGCGCCTTCGAGAAGGTGCAGGACGCCGTCAAGGCGGCGGCCAAGCGCCAAGCCCAGGCGCTCAGGACGATCGAAGCCCAGCCTGCGGCGTAAAGCCGTAAGGCCTGCCCAAACAAAAGCCGCGCCGGAAACGGGCGGGGCTTTTTCATTTCCGTTCCGACGGTTCAGCTTGCCTGCTTGACGGCCAGTTTCTCGGCCAGCGCTTCCATGCGCTCCGCCAGCCCGCCGAGCGCGCTGGTGAGTGCGACGTCGCTCTTGTCGGCCTTGGTCAGCGCATCGTCGCGTGTCTTCCTGAGCGTGACCACCTCGCTCTCCATGCCCATCACGCGCTTCTGCAGATCCGACAACTCGTCCATCACCATGATGCCTGCCATCACGGTAAGCCGCTGGTCGCCGATCTCGCCGAAAGAATCCTTGAGATGCGAGACATAGCGGTCGAAGCGCTGCGCGAGGCTCATCAGGTGCTCTTCCTGACCTTCGTCGCACGCCATGCGATAGGCCTTGCCGTCGATCGTCACCGTAACCTGCGCCATCGTCCTACCTGTCCAGCACCGCGCGGATGGTCTCCATCGCCGTCACCAGCCGGCGCGAGACCTCCTTGTTGGCTTCCTCGAGCCGCTCGCTGCGCGCCTCGGAATTGTCGAGCTCCTGCGCCAGCCGCGCGCGGTCGGCGTTCATGCGCTGCACTTCAGCTTCGGCTTCTGAGTAATCCTGCTCGTGTTCGAGCCGTGCGCCGACTGAATTCTCCAGCGCATCCATCGCCCTTCCCAGACGGGCGAGAACCTCTTTCAACGTGGCTTCCCCGGTCATGGCTCCCGTGTCCAACCCCGCCCATCACCGAATCGTCCGCATTCAGAACGATTTACTCGCGAAACATTAGGCACCGTGTGAATTAGCCGTCAACAAAGCTCTCTATGCTTTCCCCCGCAAAGGCCAAGCCGGAAAATTGTGGCAAATGATAGCCGGCGGCGTAGCTTGTCTCGCCGCCGGCAGAATTATTCACCGTTCACTGTCGAGGCTGGCCATCTGGTGGGCGTTGTAGCGGTCGCCGGCAGCCGATCCCTTCGGCACCGCCTGCTCGATCGCGGCGATATCGGCAGCATCGAGCACGACGTCGAGCGCGGCGAGCGCCTCGGCCAGCCGGTCGCGGCGGCGCGCTCCGATTAGCGGCACGATATCCTTGCCCTGCACGGCCACCCAGGCGATCGCGATCTGCGCGACGCTGACGCCCTTCTTCTCCGCCACGGCGCGTAAGGCATCGACCAGCGCTAGGTTGCGATCGAGATTCTCGCCCTGGAAACGCGGGCTCATGCCGCGGAAATCGGCCTGGCCGACCGGCGCCTTGGTCCAGTGGCCGCTAATCAGGCCGCGCGACAGAACGCCATAGGCGGTGATGCCGATGCCGAGTTCGCGGCAAACAGGCAGGATCGCCTCCTCGATGCCGCGCGAAACAAGCGAATATTCGATCTGCAGGTCGACGATCGGGTGGATAGCCGCGGCGCGCCGCAGCGTGTCGGCGCCGACCTCGGACAGGCCGATGTAGCGGACATGGCCTTCCTTCACGAGGTCCGCAATGGCGCCGATCGTGTCCTCGATCGGCACGTCGGGGTCGAGCCTGGCCGGCCGGTAGATGTCGATATGGTCGGTACCCAGCCGTTTCAGCGAATAGGCGGCGAAATTCTTCACCGCGACGGGCCGTGCGTCATAGCCGATCCAGCTGCCGGAGGGGCCGCGCATGCCGCCGAACTTCACGCTGATCAGCGCCTGATCGCGCTTTCCACCCTTTAGCGCCTCGACGATCAGCATCTCATTGTGGCCCATGCCGTAAAAATCGCCGGTGTCGAGTAGCGTGATACCGGCCTCCATCGCGGCATGGATGGTCGCGAGGCTCTCCTCGCGGTCGGCCGGACCGTAGAGGTCGGACATGCCCATGCAGCCGAGGCCGAGTGCGGAACTTTCCGGCCCGGTTTTCCCGAGCTTGAGCTTTTCCATCGTTTTCTCCTTCGCTGGAACCAATGGGCCTATATGGACCCCTTCCTTTCGTGCGATAATCCGTCACAATCCAAACAAACCGTGCGGAAATTCGTACAATGGCATCCGATCTCGACGACCTCGACGCATTCACCGCTATCGTGCGTGCCGGCGGCTTCCGCATCGCCGCCGCAAAGCGCGGTGTGTCCGCCTCCGCACTCAGCGAGGCCCTTCGCCGCCTCGAGGCGAGGCTCGGCGTAAGGCTGATCAACCGTACCACGCGCGCCATGACCCTGACCGACGCAGGCTCCCAGTTCTACGACAGGCTGGCGCCGGCACTCGGCGAAGTCAGCGCCGCGCTCGACGCCGTGAACGCGTTTCGCGACAGCCCAGTCGGCACGCTGCGGCTCAATGTGCCGACCATCGTCGCGCGCATGACCCTGCCGACGCTCGTCGCGCGATTCCTTGCAGAGAATCCCGGCGTCAGGATGGAAATCACGGCGGAAGACACTTTCATCGACGTGCTGGCGGCGGGCTTCGACGCCGGCGTGCGCTACGACGAGCGCCTGGAGCGCGACATGATCGCCGTGCCGCTGGGGCCTCGCCAGCAGCGTTTCGTGCTGGCCGGCGCGCCGTCCTATTTTGCCGCGCGCCGGCGGCCGAAACATCCCTCCGAGGTGCTCGACCATCCCGTGATCCGCCATCGCTTCGCGAGCGGCGTCTCCCATCCGCTCGAATTCGAGAAGGATGGAGAAATCGTCCGCGTCGTCCCGGAAGGACCGCTGATCAGCAATGCGATCGAGATCGAGGTTGCCGCCGCGATCGGCGGCCTCGGCCTCATCGCGACCTTCGAGGAATTCCTGGCCCCGCATCTGGCGAGCGGCGCGCTTGAAAACGTGCTCGGCGACTGGCTGCCGCCCTTCTCCGGACCCTTTCTCTATTATCATAGCCGGCGTCATATGCCTGGACCGCTGCGCGCCTTCGTCGATTACCTGAAGCGCAAGCCGAAAGCCTGACCGCCCTTTCCGTCCCTTCATTTTGTTGACACCAAAGCCGTGCCTGATATGTGTCGCGGCGACTTTCCTGCGCTCATCGATCGAACACGCCAACGGAGAAACCATGGCCTCGCGCGACAAGCATGACCGGATGGCCAATGCCATCCGCTTTCTTTCCATGGACGCCGTCGAGAAGGCGAATTCCGGCCACCCCGGCCTCCCCATGGGTTGCGCAGACATCGCAACGGTCCTGTTCACCCGCTACCTGAAATTCGATCCGAAGAACCCGAAATGGCCCGACCGCGATCGTTTCGTGCTGTCGGCCGGCCACGGCTCGATGCTGCTTTACTCGTGCCTCTATCTGACCGGCTACGCGGACATGACGATCGACCAGATCGAGCGGTTCCGGCAGTTGGGTTCAAAGACCGCGGGCCATCCCGAATACGGTTTTGCCGAAGGCATCGAGACGACCACCGGTCCGCTCGGCCAGGGCATCGCCAACGCGGTCGGCATGGCGCTTGCCGAGCGCGTCATGAACGCCCAGTTCGGCGATGACCTCGTCGACCACCACACATACGTGATCTGCGGCGACGGCTGCCTGATGGAAGGCATCAGCCAGGAGGCCATCGCGCTCGCCGGCCACCTGAAGCTCAACAAGCTGATCCTCTTCTGGGACAACAACAACATCTCGATCGACGGTCCCGTCTCGCTGTCCGACTCCACCGACCAGGTGGCGCGCGTCGAGGCTTCCGGCTGGAACGCCTTCCACATCGACGGCCACGACCCGGATGCGATCGCCGCGGCGATCGAAAAGGCGCAGAAGTCCGACAAGCCGACGCTGATCGCCGCCAAGACTACTATCGGCTTCGGCGCGCCGACCAAGGCCGGCACCAAGGCTGCTCACGGCTCGCCGCTCGGCAAGGACGAGATCGCCGCGACGCGCAAGGCGCTGAACTGGGATTCGCCGCCCTTCGTGATTCCCGATGAAATCCTGTCGGCCTGGCGTGAAGCCGGCACCAGGGGTGCTGCACCGCGCGGCGAGTGGGAGAAGCGCGTCGCCGCTTCGGGCGATCGCAAGGCGGAGTTCGAGCGCCGCGTTGCCGGCACGCTGCATAGCCGCTTCGATGACGCCATTTCCGCCTACAAGCAGAAGCTTGCCGTCGACAAGCCGAAGGTCGCGACCCGCAAGGCGTCCGAGATGGCGCTGGAAGTGATCAACGGCGCGCTCGCCGAGACGATCGGCGGCTCGGCCGACCTCACGCCCTCCAACAACACCAAGACCAGCCAGACGCTCGAGCTGTCGCCGGCCAACTACGGCAACCGCTACGTCCACTACGGCATCCGCGAGCACGCCATGGCCGCGGCGATCAACGGCATCGCGCTGCATGGCGGGCTGATCCCTTATGGCGGCACCTTCTTCTGCTTCACCGACTATGCACGTCCGGCCCTGCGGCTCTCTTCGCTGATGGGCATCCGCTCGCTTTTCGTCATGACGCACGATTCCATCGGGCTCGGCGAAGACGGGCCGACGCACCAGCCGGTCGAGCACCTCGCCGCCATGCGCGCCATCCCCAACCACCTCGTCTTCCGTCCGGCCGATGCGACCGAGACGGCCGAGTGCTGGCAGGCCGCCATCCATTCGCAGAAGACGCCCTCGACACTGGTGCTCACCCGCCAGGACCTGCGCGCCGTGCGCACAGACTATGTCGCCGAAAACCTCTCGGCGAAGGGCGCCTATGAGCTAGCCGCGGCCGAGGGCGGCGACGCCAAGGTCACCATCTTCGCCAGCGGCTCCGAGGTAGAGATCGCGCTCGATGCACGCGACCTCTTGCAGAAGGACGGCGCACCGACGCGCGTCGTGTCGGTGCCCTGCTTCGAGCTCTTCGAACAGCAGGACAAGGCTTACCGCGAGAAGGTGCTCGGCAATGCGCCGGTGAAGATCGCCGTCGAGGCTGCCATCCGCCTGGGCTGGGACCGCTTCGTCGGCTCGGACGGCGCCTTCGTCGGCATGACTGGCTTCGGCGCCAGCGCGCCGGCCAAGGAACTCTACAAATATTTCGGCATCACCGCGGACGCCGTCGCCAAGCTGGCGGGCGACCGGGTCAAGAACGGTGTGCCGAAAGGTGAAGACGCACGCGCCATCCCCGACAGCGAGCCGGCGCGCCCTCACCCCTGAGGCGCGTCGTCGCTGCGACGAATGGCCCTTGGCCGGAACCCCGGTATCCGGGAGGGTTAATCGATTTAAATTTTTGACCGGCGATCTGGATTCTTTCCTCTTTCGCCGCTAATGAAGCGGCGGCACCTTCCCCCAAGCGCTGCAGGAGAATGACATGGCTGTCAGAGTTGCAATCAACGGATTTGGCCGCATCGGCCGCAACATCGTGCGCGCGATCTACGAGTCCGGACGCAAGGACATCGACGTGGTCGCCGTCAACGACCTCGGCCCGGTCGAGACTAACGCGCACCTGCTGCGTTACGACAGCGTGCATGGCCGCTTCCCGCATGACGTGAAGGTCGAGGGCGACGCGATCTCCATCGGCAAGGAGAAATTCAAGGTCACCGCGATCAAGGATCCCGCCCAGCTGCCCTGGAAGGATCTCGGCGTCGACATCGCGCTCGAATGCACCGGCATCTTCACCGCCCGCGACAAGGCCGCCGCGCACCTGACCGCCGGCGCCAAGAAGGTGATCGTCTCGGCGCCTGCCGACGGCGCCGACTACACCGTCGTCTACGGCATCAACCACGACAAGCTGACGAAGGATCATGTCGTCATCTCGAACGGCTCCTGCACCACCAACTGCCTGGCGCCCATGGCCAAGGTGATGAACGACAGCTTCGGGCTCGAAAAGGGAATGATGACCACCATCCATTCCTATACGGGCGACCAGCCGACGCTCGATACCATGCACAAGGACCTCTAC
>JAEYXI010000502.1 GCA_023428515.1 Pseudomonadota bacterium
TACCAGCCGACCGAGGCCGAACCCTCGATCGAATAGCTATCCCGCCGGTCTGTGGCGGCGGTTGACCTGGCCAGGGCGGCCGGGAAGCGAAAGCTGCGTGTCGCGCCGCGGCCGCTCGGCGACCACCTTGCCCCGCGAGACGACACAGAGACGCTCGGCGCGCAGCCGGAGCGCCTCGACCGGATTGCCGGCGTCGAGCACCACGAGACTGGCCCGCTTGCCGACCTCGAGGCCGAGATGGTCAAGCCCCATGATTGCGGCGTTGACCGACGTCACCATATCGAAGCAGCGCGCCATCTCTGTGGGCGAGGACATCTGCGCGACATGCAGGCCCATGAAGGCGACGTCCAGCATGTCGGCGGTGCCGAGCGAATACCAGGGGTCGAGCACGCAATCCTGGCCGAAGCCGACGCGGATGCCGTGAGCCTGCATCTCCTTGACGCGCGTCATGCCGCGACGCTTGGGATAGGTGTCGTGGCGGCCCTGCAGCATGATGTTGATGAGCGGGTTGGGGATCGCCGAGACTTCCGCCTCCGCGATCAGCGGCAGGAGCTTCGAGACATAATAATTGTCCATCGAGTGCATGGAGGTCAGGTGCGAGCCAGCCACTCTGCCCTGCAGCCCAAGGCGCTGGGTCTCGTAGGCGAGTTGTTCGATATGGCGCGACAGCGGATCGTCGGTCTCGTCGCAATGCATGTCGACCATAAGGCCACGGTCAGCAGCGATCTCGCAGAGTTCGGTGACGGAGCGCGTGCCGTCGGTCATGGTTCGCTCGAAATGCGGGATGCCGCCGACGACATCAACGCCGAGGTCGAGCGCGCGGATGGTGTTTTCGCGCGCCGTCGGCGAGCGGTAGAGGCCGTCCTGCGGGAAGGCGACCAGTTGCAGGTCGATATAGGGCGCGACCTCCTTCTTCACTTCGAGCAGCGCCTCGACGGCGAGCAGCCGGTCGTCGCAGGTATCGACATGAGTGCGGATGGCGAGCAGGCCCATCGACACCGCCCAGTCGCAATAGGCAAGCGCCCTCTCCTTCACAGCCTCGTGGGTGAGCAGCGGCTTCAGTTCGCCCCAGAGCGATATGCCTTCGAGCAGTGTGCCCGACGCGTTGATGCGCGGAATGCCGTAGGAGAGCGTCGCGTCCATATGGAAATGCGGATCAACGAAAGGCGACGAGATCAGGCAGCCTGATGCATCGACCACGCGGCCGGCCTCGACCTGGATCGATGGCTCGATGGCCGTGATCGTTTCGCCGTTGATGCCAATGTCAGCGGTCTTGCCGTCGGGCAGGACGCCGCCTTTGACGAGGAGGTCAAAACTCATCTTTCGCCTTTCTGGTTCATCAAACAACGATTTTGCCGGCCACCCGATTGTGGTAACTTGGAAGCATGAAAAGCTCCGCGCCCCGTATCCGACGCTCAGCCAAGACAGGCCGCTTCGTGCTGAATCGCTCCCGCGGCGAAAAGATCAGCGCTGTCGAAGGCATGAAGCTTACGGAACGCATGGAACATATCCTAAACCGCAGCGCTAGCGGCGACGAACGCCGTTCCCTGATAAAGGAACAGGTGCGAAGGAAATAGTGGTTGGCTTACACCGCCGAACCCGACCCGCTCTGCTATCCGGGCTCCACAGTTCTCAGAAACCTGCTCGACATCGAAGATCCTCAGCTCCTCGACGAGGCTGAGCTCGCCCTTTTCCTGACGCGCGCCGAGGAACCCTTTCCCGTCGGCAGCTTCGACGCAAGTCACTATCTCAGCCTGCACAGGCATCTCTTCCAGGACGTCTATCCGTGGGCTGGGGAAATCAGGACGATCCGGATCGGCAAGAACGGCAGTTGGTTCTGCTACCCCGAATACATCGCGTCCGAACTTGAGCGTGTTTTCGCCGAACTCGGCGATCCTGACGCGTTTGGCCGCATGACTGCGCAGGATTTTGCCAGGCATGCCGCTCACTTCCTGGCGGAACTGAATGCCGTGCATCCCTTCCGAGAGGGCAGCGGTCGTACTCAACTGGCATTCCTCGCCATGCTGACCGAACATGCCGGATATTCATTCAACGAAGACGTGCTCGACCAAACCCGGGTCATGCGAGCGATGATCGAAAGCTTCTCCGGCGACGAAACCATTCTCATTTCCCTGATCCACGACCTCATCCGGTAGGACGGTCGATAGTGCGAAAACTCATCTTTCGCCTTTCTGGTAGGGGATCATCAGCGCCTTCGGGTAGGTCGCGCGGCGGGCGACCAGGATGAGCGCCAGGATTGAGAGCACGTAGGGCATCATCAGGAAGACCTGGTAGGGCACGACGCCGCCCGAGAGCTGTTGCAGGCGCACCTGGTAGGCGTCGAAGGCGGCGAAGAGGATGGCGCCTATGAGCGCCTTGCCGGGGCGCCAGGAGCCGAAGACGACGAGCGCGATGCAGATCCAGCCGCGGCCGTTGATCATCTCGAAGAAGAAGGAATTGAAGGCCGACATGGTGAGGAAGGCGCCGCCGACCGCCATCAGCGCGCTGCCCACCATCACCGCGCCCATGCGGATGGGGGTGACGCTGATGCCCTGCGCCTCGACGGCCGACGGGTTCTCACCGGCGGCGCGGATCGCGAGGCCGAGCGGCGTGCGGTAGAGGACCCATGCGGTGAGCGCGACGGTGAGGAAGGCTAGATAGGTGAGCGGCGTCTGGTTGAACAATGCCGGGCCGACTAGCGGGATATCGGACAGGCCAGGGATGGGCAGCGGCTGGAAGGGCTCGACCTTCGGCGGCGAGGTGACTTCGGGCAAGAGCAGGCGATAGGTGAAATAGGTGAGGCTGGTGGCGAACAGCGTGACGCCGATGCCCACCACATGCTGCGACAGGCCGAGCGGCACGGTGAGCGTGGCGTGGAGCAGGCCGAACATGGCGCCGGCAAGTGCGGCGACCAGAACGCCGGTCCAGAGATCGCCGCCGGCATAGACGGTGAACCAGCCGGCAAAGGCGCCCGCCGTCATGATGCCCTCGATGCCAAGGTTCAGCACGCCGGCGCGCTCGCAGATCAGCTCGCCCATGGTAGCGAAGATCAACGGCGAGGCGATGCGGATCGCGGCGACCCAGAAAGAGGCGGTGAGCAGGATGTCGAGCGCTTCCATCATGGGTTCCCTCCCCCTTGAGGGGAGGGTGCCGAGCGAAGCGAGGCGGGGGGGGTCGCCTGTGACAGGCTCGATGGCATCACAAAAGCGAGGGCGTGCCGGTGAAGGGGACCCCACCCGGCCGGGCTCTGCCCCGCCCCCCACCCCACAAGGGGGGGGGGCCGGGCGGCGGGCAGGAT
>JAEYXI010000506.1 GCA_023428515.1 Pseudomonadota bacterium
TATTCATCGACGAGTTCCACGCCATGTTGGCCATGTAGAGGAACAGCGTGTCGATCGGGTACGGGTCGCCCGCCCAGGCGTTGCGGATCACCGTATGCATCAACCCGTGGGCGGCGAGCGGCGCTTCCCAGGAATAGGCCTTGTCGATCCGGACAGGCTTGCCGCTCTCGTCGACCAGCAGGTCCTCCGGTCCGGTCACGAAGCCGAGCGGCATGCCCGTCAGCGGCGTATTCGGCCTGCCGCCATCCTTGCCGGCCGGTTTTGGACCGGGCGGCGCGAGCTTCGGAAAGGGCGGCTTGAAGCGAAAGCCGCCGGGCACATCGACCGTGCCGAGCAGCACCTGCAACAGGTGGATCGCGCGGCAGGTATGGAAGCCGTTGCTGAGGCCCGATATGCCGCGCATCGCATGCATGGCAATCGGCCGCCCGCGCATCGTCTCGTGGCGGCGCCCGGCCCAGTCCGTCCACGCGACCGGCAGTTCGATCGCCTCTTCGAAGGCGACATGCGCAAGCTCCGCCGCGATCCGGCGGATGGTCGCTGCGTCGATCCCGCAGCGCTCCGCGACTGCCTCGGGGGAATACGCCTCGTCCAGGTAGCGTTCGGCGAGTAGTTGGAAGACCGGCACGCAACGGCGTCCGTTGACCTGGTGAACGCCCGTGAGCGCCGGCTTGATATAAGGGTCGAGAGCGCTGACCGGCGCGTTGGCCTCGCGATCCCAGGCAAGCGGCCTGTCGTCGTTGCTGCGCAGGAACAGCCCGTCATCGGCGGCACCTGGCTCCTGGATCACCAGCACCGGCGCGTTGGTGTAGGCGATCAGATAGTCGAGATCGACCTTGCAGGCTTTCAGCAGCTCGTGCACCAGCGCCAGCACAAACAGCCCGTCCGTCCCCGGCCTGATGCCGATCCAGTCGTCGGCGATGGCGTTGTAGCCTGTGCGGCAAGGGTTGACCGAGACGACTTTCGCGCCGCGCTTCTTCAGCTTGCCGAGGCCGATCTTGATCGGGTTGGAATCATGATCCTCGGCCACGCCGAACAGCATGAAGTATTTGGTGCGGTCCCAGTCGGGTTCGCCGAATTCCCAGAACGAGCCGCCGATCGTGTAGAGCCCGCCCGCCGCCATGTTGACCGAGCAGAAGCCGCCATGCGCGGCGAAGTTCGGCGTGCCGAATTTCGCCGCCCACCAGCCCGTCAGCGATTGCGACTGGTCGCGGCCGGTGAAGAAGGCGAGCTTCTTCGGGTCGGTCTGCCTTATGCGCCCCAGCCGCTCCGTCGCGATTTCGAGCGCCTCGTCCCACTCGATCTCCCGGAACTCGCCCGAGCCGCGCGGCCCGGTCCTCAGCAGCGGCTTCTTCAGCCGCGCCGGGCTGTAATGCTGCATGATGCCGGCGCTGCCCTTGCCGCAGATCACGCCGCGGTTCACCGGGTGGTCCTTGTTGCCGTTGATGTAGCGGACCTTGCCGTCCTTGATATGCACGTCGATCCCGCACCGGCACGCACACATGTAGCAGGTGGTCTTGGCAACGCTGTCCGCGACATCGGGCGAAGTCTCGACCCCGTCGCCTTCGGCCGGAGCCGCGACGCCCAGCGGCCTCTGGGACGGGGCGGAGTTGGCGGCCCTCGACGATGCCGCGCTCATCGGCTGCCCGCCACGGCGTGTGATCCATTGCCTTGCAGCATCGATTTCGCGCCCAAGCCCGATATCGGAGTGATTGCGGCCATCTGATTCGTCGAAAGAAGAAACATTATTCCGCGATCATTGATCGAATTGGAAAAATCGGTCAAACAGATTGTTCTTGTAACTTTGATCGATATCGCTTCTTAATCACGCATGACGCCGGAACAGCTTCGCATTTTCGTCACCGTGGCGGAACACGGCCATGTCACCCGTGCGGCGGGCCTGCTCGGCATGTCGCAGTCGGCCGCGTCGGCCGCCGTCAAGGCGCTGGAACTGGGCAGCGGCGTGCAGCTTTTCAACCGCGTCGGCCGCGCCATCGAGCTGTCTCCCGCCGGCCGCCGCTTCCTGCCCGAGGCGAAGGCCGTGCTGGAGCGTATTGCCGAGGCGCGTCATGTTCTTGAGAACGCCTCGCAGACGATCGCGGGCTCCATCGCCATCGCCGCCAGCCAGACCATCGCCAGCTACTGGCTGCCGCGCCGGCTGGCCGCCTTCCAGGACAGGCATCCGGCCGTCCGGCTGGATGTCAGCATAGGCAACACAAGGCAGGTCGAGAACAAGGTCCTCGACGGCACGGCCGACATGGGGCTGGTCGAGGGTCGCACGGAATCGGACATCCTCCGCCGCGCCAGGATCGGCGTCGACCGGCTCATGCTGGTCGTCGCGAAATCGCATCCGGAAGTGGCCGAGCTGCAGTCCGGCCAGCCTGATATTTCGAGCCTGCGCTGGATCGTCCGGGAGGCCGGCTCTGGCACGCGCGAAGTGCTGCAGGATCTGGCGCGCCGCATGGCCGTTCCCTTCGATTCGCTCAGCATCTTCCTGGTTCTGCCGAGCAATGAGGCGATCGTCCAGGCCGTCGGGGCCGGGGCCGGCGCCGCCATCGTCTCCGAGCTCGTGGTCGGCAGGGCGGTGGCGGAAGGGGCGCTGCGCCACGTGCCGCTGGCGCTGCCGCCCCGCGAGTTCGCCGTCATCTCGCACCGCGACCGCCAGCCGGCTTTGTCGCAAACGGCGCTGAAGTCATTCCTGCTGGCCGAGACGAATACGGAAGACTGAGCGCATCGTTCAGGATTTCGCGGCATGAAGGGAGTTGTTCACTGGCGATAGTGGACCAAACACCCCTTTCACCCCGCCAAATGGCTGTATTTCCCCCGTTCGACCACGAATTTTTGTTGCGTTCGGAAGGGATAGACATTGAGCCGGACAGATTTCCGGACTAGACACGAAATTGGGACTAGGCTTGGGGAGAGTGAAATTGTCTAACATCGAAGAGACTGCTTTGATCGCGCTTACGGCCGAGATCGTCTCGGCGTACGTCGCGAAGAACCGGCTTCCGCCGAACGGATTGCCCGAGTTGATCGCAAGCATAAGCGATTCCATCCGCAAGCTCGGCGCACCCGCCCCGGAGCCGGAACCTGCGCCGGTGCCGGCTGTCAATCCGAAGCGGTCGGTCCATCCGGATTACATCGTCTGTCTTGAGGACGGCAAGAAGTTTAAGTCGATGAAGCGCCATCTGACCGCGCACGGTCTGACGCCGCAGCAGTATCGCAGCAAATGGGGGCTGCCGGCCGACTATCCGATGACGGCGCCGAATTACTCGGCAACCCGTTCGGCGATGGCCAAGGACATCGGCCTCGGGCAGAAGCCTGTGCCGCGCAAGGCGCGCCTGAAAAAAGCGTCGTAGCGACTGCGGGCCGGACTTCCATCCGGCCGTCACAACGCTGGCGTCCTCGGGCAGAAATGGGGCATGTAGCCCCGCATGATCCCGTGGATACAGCTCGATTCGGCGAAAATTCCCGGCGGACGCGAGGAGCTTCGGCTCAAGCAGCGTGGAGCCGAGTTCTCGATCATGCTCGGCGCCAACGAGCTGATGAACAGCCGGCTGAGCGGCTCCGAGGAGGCGCTTGCCGGCCTGTCCTGCGCCAGAATCCAGGACAGACAGCGGCCGAGGCTGTTGATCGGCGGCCTCGGCATGGGCTTCACGCTTCGCGCGGCGCTCTCCCATCTGCTTCCGGATGCGGAAGTGACGGTTGCCGAACTCGTGCCGGCGGTCATCGCCTGGGCGCGCGGCCCGATGGCCGAACTGTTCGCCGGCTGCCTCGACGATCCGCGCGTCGAAATCCGTGAGGCCGATGTCGCCGACCTGATCGGTTCGGGCAAAAGCGCTTATGACGCCATCCTGCTCGACGTCGACAACGGCCCGGACGGCCTGTCGCGCAGCGCCAACGACCGCCTCTACGGCTTTCCGGGCCTCGCCGCCGCACGGCAGGCGCTCAAGCCCGGCGGCGTGATGGCGATCTGGTCCGCGCATCCGGACCGGGGCTTTGCCATGCGCCTCAGGCAATCCGGCTTCGAAGTGGACGAGGTCGACACGCGCGCCCGCGGCAAGCGCGGCGCCCGCCATGTCATCTGGCTGGCGACGCGGAAGGCATAGCGGTCGCCTGTCGGTGGACTGCCGGCCAATCGGCATTGGCATGTTCCTGCCCTGACGGTTCGTGCTAGGGCCATCGTCCCAAGCATCAAAATGACGCCGTCGCGTCCCGAAAGTCCCATGGAACTCTGGATTCCCATAACCATCGCCGCAGCCTTCCTGCAGAATCTGCGCTCGGCGGCCCAGAAACAGCTGAAGGCCGTGATGGGCACGACCGGCGCGACCTTCGTGCGTTTCGGCTTCGGCTTTCCCTTCGTGCTCGCTTTGGTGGCGGGGCTCCATTGGTTCGCCGGCTACCCGTTGCCCGCGTTGAACGCGCATTTCTTCGGCTGGATGGTGCTCGGGGCGCTCGGCCAGATCGCCGCGACCTTCCTGCTCATCCATCTCTTCTCCTTCCGCAACTTCGCCGTCGGCACCGCCTATTCGCGCACCGAGCCGGCGCAGGCCGCGATCTTCGGCCTCATTTTCCTCGGCGAGCGCGCAAGCCTCGGCGCTGTCGCCGCCATTGCGATCAGCGTCTTCGGCGTCATGCTGATCTCTGTCGCGCATGTGGCGGTCAGCCTGCGCTCGATGGTCATGTCGACCTTCAGCCGCAATGCACTGATCGGCCTCGCCTCCGGCACCGCCTTCGGCGTTTCCGCGGTCGCCTACCGCGCGGCGTCGCTTTCGCTCGGTGGACCGAACTTCGTGATGCAGGCGGCCGTCACGCTCGCCGTCGTCATCACCTTCCAGACGGCGATCATGCTTCTCTGGATGATCTGGAAGGATCGCGCCGAGATCGCACGCATCGCCAAGGCCTGGAAACTCTCGCTTTTCACCGGCTTCGTCGGCGCCACGGCGTCTTTCGGCTGGTTCGCCGCGATGACGCTGCAGCAGGCTGCCGTGGTGAAGTCGCTCGCCCAGATCGAGATGCTGTTCACCTTCGCCGCGACGGTCTTCTTCTTCATGGAGAAGATCAACCGGCTGGAAGTCGCCGGCTGTGCGCTCATCGTCGGCGGCATCCTGGTGCTTCTGGCGGTAGGCTAGGTTCCGCCGTCGGCTTGACTGTATGCGGAGCGTTTCGGATGCTGCGGCGGAATGGAGCCGAATATGCTGACAGGTCCCTTGTGCCGAGCCGCCCGCGCGCTTGTCGAAATCTCACGCGATCAATTGGCCGCCTTTTCGGGCGTCGATGCCGCGAGGATCGAGAGCTTCGAGCGGAAGGTCGCCGCACCCGATCCATCGGACATCGCCCGGCTGAAAGCGGCCCTGGAGAAACTCGGCGCGGTGTTCATCCCGGAGGACAGCCGCGGCGCCGGCGTTCGCCTGAAGTTCACCGCATCTGAGCGCCGGCGTCTTCAGACGCTGGAGGGTGAAGGCGGCATCGTACGCTCCGACGACGTGCCTTGAAATCGCAAGTCGCCGGATAGGCTCAAGGCACGATCAGCGTGCCGGCGCCGTGCTCGGTGAAGAGTTCCAGCAGAACCGCATGCGCCGTCTTGCCGTTGAGGATGACGACGCCCTCGACGCCGCGCTCGATTGCCTCGATGCAGGTCTCGACCTTGGGGATCATGCCGCCCGACACCGTGCCGTCGGCGATCAGCGCCTTGGCCTCGGCGACCGTCAGTTCGTCGATCAGCTTCTTGTCCTTGTCGAGCACGCCGGGCACGTCGGTGAGGAAGAGCAGGCGTGATGCCTGGACCGCGCCGGCGATGGCGCCGGCGAACGTGTCTGCGTTGATGTTGTAGGTATGGCCGTCGCGGCCGGGCGCCACCGGCGCCAGCACCGGGATCATCTCGGAACGTGCAAGCAGGTCGAGCAGCGTGCGGTCGACCTCGACCGGCTCGCCGACGAAGCCGAGATCGAGCACGCGCTCGATGTTGGAATCGGGATCGCGGA